>CAMAYA010000001.1 GCA_945862275.1 Legionella genomosp. 1
TAGGCAATGTGGGCCCACTGGCTAGCAAACCAGTCATGGAAGGAAAGGCGGTGCTTTTTAAGCAATTCGCAGACATCGATGTCTTTGATATTGAAATCGATGCGGATGATCCACAAGATTTCATCGCCACGGCGAAACGTATATCACCTACGTTCGGTGGGATTAATTTAGAAGACATCAAGGCACCGGAATGCTTTGAAATTGAATTGGCTTTAATTGAACAGCTCAATATCCCGGTGTTTCATGACGACCAACATGGAACGGCTATTGTGGTTGCAGCAGGATTATTGAATGCGCTGGAATTACAGAATAAAACCTTGAAAGACGCGAAAATTGTATGCATAGGGGCCGGAGCCGCGGGCATTGCATCCATGCGTTTATTGGTGGCATTGGGGGCTAACAAAGAAAACATGCTGCTGCTGGATAGTAACGGGGTGATTCATTGTGGGCGTGAAGATTTGAATGCCTATAAATTTGCATTTGCACGAACGACGCCTTGTCGGACACTAGCCGATGCATTGGTGGGTGCTGACGTATTTATTGGTGTGGCGAAGGCCAATCTGTTGAATGCTGAATTATTAAGTCTGATGGCACCTAATCCGGTTATTTTTGCCTTATCGAATCCTGATCCGGAAATCAAGCCTGATTTGGCGCTCCAGATTCGTGATGATTTGATTATTGCCACCGGTCGTAGCGATTACCCAAATCAAGTCAATAACGTCTTGTGTTTTCCTTATCTTTTTCGTGGCGCATTGGATGTGCGAGCGACGTGCATTAACCAGGCCATGCAAATTGCAGCGGTTGAAGCCATTCGTCAATTGGTCCATGAACCGGTTCCGCAATCTGTGAAAGATAATTATCCCGGTGTACTTCATTGGGAATTTGGTGCAAACTATATTCTTCCAAAACCTCTTGACCCACGCCTGCGCGAGCGCGTTCCAGCAGCCGTATCGTTGGCTGCCATCGCGAGCGGAGTCAATCAACTACCGTAGTTATTTTATCTAACATTAACCTATCCGTTAAGGAGTTTGTTTTGTCCATTAAAAACAATAATAAATATGCGATGACCGCGTGGCTTATTTGTGGTCTTGGTGCTTTGTTTTACGCTTACGAATACCTATTACGAATCTCACCTAGCATCATGGAACCATCATTACGCCATCATTTTAATTTAACAGCCACGGGATTTGGGCTGTTGTCTGCCGTGTACTATTATGCCTATGTTCCCATGCAATTGCCGGTTGGCGTGCTCATGGACCGGTTTGGTCCCCGGCGCCTATTGACAGTGGCTTGCTTGATTTGCGTTATTGGCGCGTTTATGTTTGCAGGCACAGATGTGTTTGCGGTCGCGGCCTCGGGGCGATTTTTGGTGGGCGTTGGTTCCGCTTTTGCTTTCGTGGGAGTCTTGAAACTGGCTACCATTTGGTTGCCTGAAGATAAATTGGCGATGGTTGCCGGTTTAACGGCTGCATTGGGTACAGTAGGTGCTATGTTTGGCGACAATGTGCTAGGCGGTTTGGTGGTTCGCTCAGGCTGGCAACAAACCATTAATTACACGGCATTTTTTGGTATTGGATTGATGTTTGTGCTGTGGTTTTGCATTCATGACCATAAACGCGATTTAGACAGTGGCGGCACGATTGATAGCTTTAAAAAGAACATGATTGATTTAGGTATTATTTTGCGCGAGAAGCAAATATGGATTAACGGGATGTATGGTTGCCTTGTGTATTTGCCGACAACTGTGTTTGCTGAGCTATGGGGCATTCCTTACCTGCGTCATGGACATGGTTTGACGCAAGCGGACGCAGGATTCGCTAATTCGTTATTGTTCTTTGGCTTTATGATAGGCGCGCCTTTAATGGGCTATATTTCTGATAAAATCAAACGCCGTAAACTGCCTATGCTGGCCGGTGCGATTGGGGCGGCCATTGTCATGTCTATGATTTTATACATACCTGGGTTAGACAAACCCACCTTGTATCCTTTGATTTTTTTATTAGGCTTATTGTATAGCGCACAAGCCATTGTTTTTGCTGTGGGACGTGAGTTGAGCCCAAATGAAGCCGCAGGTACGGCGATTGCCATCACGAACATGATTGTGATGATTGGAGCCATGTTTTTGCAGCCATTGGTGGGTCGATTATTGGATTGGAGTTTATACATGCACCATGCTACAGCTGGCGTTCAATTGCCGTCGGTTGACAATATGGAACAGCTATACACGGCGGCAGACTACCAATGTGCTTTGTCCATTATTCCAATCGGTATCGCCCTTGCTGCCATTTTAATCTGCTTTATAAAGGAAACACATGCGCATGCAAGACGCTAGTCCATTCACGAAAAAGCAATTGCTGTTAGGCAGTCTGATTTGCTTGATTGCCGCATTGTTTTATTGTTATGAATTTGTCTTGCGGATTATTCCTGGTGTTTTGCAGGCTGAGCTGAGCGCGGCATTTGGCCATATTTCTGCCTCAACCTTTGGCCAATTGTCTGCATTGTATTACTTTGCCTACTCGCCCATGCAATTGCCGGTCGGTATTTTGATGGACCGATTTGGTCCGCGCCGCTTGCTGTCGTTGGCTTGTTTTTGTTGTGCAATTGGATCATTCATGTTTAGTTACTTTTCATCCATGTTGATTGCAGGTAGCGGTCGGTTTTTGGTGGGGTTTGGTTCGTCGTTTGCCTTTGTTGGTGTTTTATCGTTAGCCGTGCATTGGTTGCCTCGTCGGCATTTTTCGTTAGTAGCCGGATTAATGACAACGTTAGGTATGCTGGGGTTGGTTTATGGCGAAATGAAAATCACTGAAATGGCAGGATCATTAGGATTACACCCGGTGCTGCTGATGATGGTGGTGATTGGGTTCGTGCTGACGGTGTTGATTGCATTGGTCGTTCGTGACGGGCCTGGGGGGCTATCTGTAAAAGCATTGTCTTTGGCTGATTTTTACCGAAATATTGTACGTGTGTTGGTATCCCCTCAAGTCTGGTTGATAGCGTTTGTAGGGGCGTGTTTGTATACGTCTTTATCCGTGTTTGGGGAATTATGGGGAAAGTCATATCTTGAGCAAGCGCACCATTTAACGAAAATCGAGGCGGCTAAAACCATCTCGGCCATGTTTTTAGGGTGGGCCGTTGGTGCACCTTTAGCGGGTTATTTTTCAGATAGGACAGGTCGTCGTGTTCTTCCGTTAGTATTGGGCGCGTTTTGCGCGTTGGTGTGCATTAGTATTATTTTGTATTACCCTGACTTATCTTATACCGCATTGAATGTGTTGATGTTCTTGTATGGTTTGTTTAGTGCGACTGAAATCATTGTCTTTGTGATGGCAAAAGAAAACAGCGGGGTTGAATTATCGGGCACGGTGTTTGCTGCGGCCAACATGATAGTAACGTTAGGGGGGGTTATCTTCCAGCCATTGGTCGGTACGTTGCTGGATAAATTTAGCCGAGGTCAAGTGGTGAACGGCGCGCATATTTATTCTGTACTGGATTATCAACTGGCCCTGTCTGTTCTTCCAGCGTGCCTTTTGTTGGTGATGTTGGCTTCTTTTTTCTTAAAAGAACGCACATCCTAACGAAAAATAGCCAATAATTCCGCGACCGGCAATCGGTTTTTGGAATGGCAGCTGATCAATCGTTTAACGCCAAAGGAGCGAATCTCCGCTCCTTCGTAAAGCGCCTGCGTAAACGCCGTATCATGATTTGAAATGATCACGGTGATGCCACGCGATGCGGCATCTTTGGCCAAATGAGCCAGCATCTTGTGTTCTGATTCGCCGAATTTTTTGTGGGTGTAGGCTGAAAAATTGGACCCTTGTATCAAGGGTGAATAAGGTGGATCACAGTAAATAAGATCACCGGGTGTGGCGCTCAAAAATGTTTGTTGAAAGTCGCTGTGAACAAACGTAGCACAAAAGCTTTTGTTATAAAAAAAGCGCATCTCTTTTTCAGGAAAATAAGGTTTTATGTAACGGCCGAAAGGAACATTATAGATTCCTTGCTGGTTATAACGACACAAACCATTATAACCATGTCGATTTAAATATAAAAACAGGGCTGAACGCATTCGGGGATCCGCACATTGGTTGAATTGCTCGCGCAATTCATAATAGCGTTCCGATGCATTATTTAGTGGATTAAAAAACGATTTGCAATATGAAATAAATGATTCTTGTTGCACTTGTAATTGTTGAAACAATCGGACTAAGTCTTTGTTCTCTTCTCCCAACAAATAGGCTGGGTAGGCTGTACTGTGAAAGACCGCGCCAGATCCTGTAAAGGGCTCAATCAGGCGGTTTGCAGCAGGGAAGGCATTCAACAGATGATGACGGCAGTTGTATTTGTTTCCTGCCCACTTTAGGAACGGTTTTATCTTGAAGATCCTAGCGGTTTTTTATGAGCGAAGTATCGCTTATTTGACTTGAAAAAACCAGTGACCCAGGGTCGATTTAACCACTTGAACCGGACGTTAACTTTTTCTTCCTCATTATTTGTGGTGTTTTAAACAGCATGAAACTTGTTCCCAGCAGAGCTCCCAGTATTGAACCGGCACCTGGCAATTTTAAACTCCCAATGATAGCCCCTAAGCTCATCCCCATCGATACCTCAAGGCTAACCCACAAAGCGTCTAATAAAACGTTAACTACATTATCTGGAGAAAGGTTTGGTGCCATGTTGGTTTTTTTATTGATTTTATGAATCGTAACCATGCTAATCATTACGCCACCTAAAGCGGAACCGATAACAAGGCCAATCAGGGCTCCTGCTACCATTTCTATATGAAAATTAAAGGGGGGAAATACAAGTTCGTTGTATAACTTATATGAATAAGCGATACATCCACCAGAAAAAAAGCCAACAGCACTTCCAGTGCCCCCTCCAACCAGGGCCCCAACAACAGCGGCCACATATATATTAGGGTTGGTGATAACCTGGTGAATATGTTTTAACAAGTTCATAATCTACTCAACCAATCCATTCATTAACTTCAGATTAAATAAGGATATCCCAATTTTGTTTTCTATCACAAGTCCAATTTTATTGGTTGTGTAGTATTGTATTGTTTTACTGTTTGTTGAAAAAGGAATTTAAAGTGTTTGAAATGATGAAATCCCAATTAAACATTATTCACGTCACGTGGATTCAAATACAAATTTTTCTAGTATTAACTGGGTTGCCTGTGTTTATATTTTTAGATAGCCCATGGCTCGCAGCACATTTATTACATGGACAAGATATATGCGATGTTATTGCAGTTATTTTTTATTGTGTGATTTTGGTTAACGCTAAAGACCGGTTATATTGGTTAATGCTAGTGGTGCCTATTGTTAGTTTATGTGCCGAGATAATAGGCTCATCAATATTGGAGTTGTACGCATACCGGCTACACAATATCCCTGTGTATATACCCGTGGCGCATGCTATTGCATATGCCACGGTCTATCTTATTAGCAAACAACCTTTGATTCAACACCATCACCGAGCAATAGAACAGTCTCTAAAGAAGCTTGCTTTTCTAGTTTGCGTTATGTCCTTATTGATCTTGAATGATGTCATGAGCTTTATTAGTTATGCTGTGTTTTTGATCATTATTTCCAGCAGGAAAAAATCTATCTTTTATTTGATTATGTTTTTCATGGTGTATTATATAGAGTTTTTGGGTACGGTTTTTTCAACCTGGGCATACTACAGTGTTCTTGGAAATCATCCCAACTACCCTACCATAAGCCGTACCCCATCGTGCATAGCAGCGGCATATATTCTTATTGACTTGGTTAGCAACTCGACATATTTCTATGCTATAAAAAGCATTAAAAAGTTTAAGGCATTCTTTTTTAAATCTCAAACCCTTGGCCAATTGAGAACAGCCCTGGGGCATTGACATTGATTTGTACCCAGCTTAGCATTCGCCTATTATTTATTTGTGGAAACGTGATGGAAATCGATCATTTGCTCGCAATCGTGAGTGAAGATTTTGAAGCGGTTAATGCTCTAATCATCAAAAAAATTCAATCTCCTGTCCGTTTGATAGATGACATAGCAAATCATGTGATACAAAGTGGCGGCAAACGATTACGACCTCTATTGGTTCTTCTGGCGAGCCGTGCCTGTAACTATAAGGGCAAAGATCACATTTTATTAGCGGCAATGATTGAGTTTTTTCATACTGCCACGTTATTACATGACGATGTAATTGATGAATCGGCGCTGCGCCGCGGTCGTGAAACGGCCAATCAAATATGGGGTAACAAGGCCAGTATTTTGGTGGGTGATTATTTGTTTACCCAATACTTGCAACTGATGGTCGATGTAGGTGACATCGATATCATCCAGCTCCTAATCGGCATTGCACCCCAAATGGGTTGTGGTGAAATCCAGCAGTTTTCCAATATTCATAATACGGCCCTCACAATAGACGAGTATTTTAATGTCATTCGTGCAAAGACATCGCTGCTATTCGCTGCGTCCAGCACGATTGGTGCACTCATCAGCAAAGCGGGAGACGCAACACAAAAGGGTTTGTATGCATACGGATTGCATTTGGGCAATGCATTTCAACTGATAGATGATGCATTGGATTATTGTTCAGACTCTAAAACCATCGGTAAAAATATCGGTGATGATTTGGCGGGCGGAAAAGTGACGCTGCCTTTATTGCATGCTTTAAAATACGGTACAAAGGCACAGCACTTAAAAATAAAAGAAACTATAGAGCAAGGTTCGCTTCGCTATTTACCTGCGGTACTAGAAGCACTGGCAGAAACGAAAGCGATTGAATATACTCATAGCATTGCTGCTGCAGAAGTAGATTCGGCTCTTTCTGCATTGCAAGTCTTGCCAGATTCGATATATAAAAATGCACTGGCCGAGCTGGCTCAATATTCGATTCAGCGCAGCTATTAATTGAGATCTTAAGCCATATTAGGAGGCTTTAATGGAAGCATCAAAAATAAATCCAGTTGCATTGGGAATCACATTAGGCGCTCTAATAGGAGTATCTATATTTACCCTTGGGATATTAATACATCTTTTTTTAGCAGGAATACCCATTGCTCTGGCAGTCGGAGGCCTCTACATCACGTATAATCCCTCGTATTTAGGAAGTTTTATTTGTGGTGGCTTTGGTTTGATTGGTGGAGCCATTGCTGGGTATATATTTTCCAGGCTTTATAATATTTTAATCGACGTGGTATAAAGATGGATGAGCTAGATAAACTGCTGAAGCCTTCTTGGGGAACGGAAAAATGGATCCTTGAAGGGTGGAATAAAATCACCCATGATGAAAAAATGACTATCAACGTTCGAGTGAAGGACTTATTTAAAGATGGCCTTCCTTTTGTGGTAGAACACGACAAGTTGCTTTATATATATGTATTTTCTTTGATGGCGCAACTGGAGGTTTTGGGCATTCAATTGCCGCTGCGATTTGAAGATAAAATGCAAAATCCAGTATTTAAAAAACGGATGCGCGCTCAATTAGTGGATGAGATTTTTCATGCCATCGTGTTTACTAAAGTCGCCTTTTTATTATGTGCCCCATACGACTCACCCCCTGCTTATACTGAACAGATTGACAGGCTCTGCCAGTTTTTTCGATCGCAAGATTGCATTAAAGTATCCATGGTGGTCATGAACTTAGTGTGCGAGGGATTGGTTGAAGAGGTTTTCTCGACGTTACACAAGCAAAATATTGCGCCAGAATTGTTTGCAATGATAATGGAAGACGAGCATCGTCATGTTTGTGAAGCGGATTTGTATGCTGCATTGGGACTACCCGACCGAACTGTATTGGCCGAGGCACTTCTCTCGTTAGAGGAACTTCTCATTGCGGCATTTACCTTCCAGCCAAAATATACCATAGCACTCAGCGCATTGTTAGGCCCGCAGGGAACCGCTGCCTTTATTGTATCGATTCATGAAAAATACACACAGCAGCTCAAAAAAATAAACATGGTTCCTAGTGAGAAATGGGAAATCTTTTTTTCTGTAGCCCCTAATGTTTATGCCGAGATCGAACCTTATTCCGAGGAATTGAATACAGAGGCCAACCTGGAGATCTATGAAGTTGAAATGACGCCGACCAGAAAAGCCCTGATGACGCAGTTGAGTGTTCCGGGCGACCCAACCATGGTTGCTCAATTTAACATGGATATCAGTGATTTTTGTTTTTTTGAAGAAAAATATCCTAGCGATACGTTGACTGTCTTGATGATGCAGTCTGTTAGCCGCGTATTGGAATCTCATGCATCTTTTCGTCATTTTATAAGCTATAAAAAACTGTACATAAGCCGAGGGGCTTATGTATCCGTGGTGGAAAAATTACCTGATTGTGGAGATCATATCGGTACTGTTTCTTTTAAAGATTGCCATGAAATGACCACCCAAGAGCTCTCGATCAAAATCAAGCGCGCCGTGCAAATGATGGTATATTGTTTCAAAAAACGTGAACAAATTGAAAAAGAGCACCCAGAACTGAAGCGTCGTTTAGACGACATGCTCTATGATTCTGCACACGATATATATCCTTGCCCCACTCCAGGAAGCCATGGGGTTTATTTAAGCAATCTTGGGTTGTACGGCTACACACAAGCGATATCTCCTCTACTAAAGCAAACCGGCTTGCATATTTTATTACTAGCAGTCGAGCGAAAACCCGTTTGGAATAATGCCACGCAGTCGTTTGTAGCAAAAGACTTATTACCGGTTTCTATTAGTGCAGACAATCGCATTTTTGACGGTATGTTGCCTATTCCTGACTTGCTAAACAAGGCATTTCAAACGGCATTTCAGGAGATGAAAGAGCGAATCGAAGATCCGTTAATGGATAAAGAAACAACAGAAAGCAACCGTTATAGAAAAAGAATTGACCAAATAGCTGACGAAATGCTTGCCAAAAGGGATAGTGCTAAAGGCGGGTTAATAATCGCTCACCTTATTAATAAAAACAAAAATGCGGCGTTCAAAGAAGTGAGAAGGGTATTCGGAGATGATTTACAGGTCTATGGTGAACCATTAACCATGCATTCTGATTATAAAAATATTGCTGATAACCTGTTACTTGATTATTTGGGATTTAATGCAGACGAGGCTGCGAGAGACGCTAATTTCACAAAAATAGTGGATAAAATGCTATCTGAAAACCTAGAGTTGGGGTATCGCGTGTTGGCCGGCTTGCAAAACGTATGGGTTGATTACATTGATATTGAAACCGTATTTAACTCGGCTTATAAAAAAATAGCCGGCTCACGGCTGGGCCGATTGGCCCCGCTTATTCCTAACATTGTGCGACGCGAATTAAGCTGAGCCTCTATTGTTTCATGCCATCACTGCGTGGAGCGATTTGTTTTGGGGGCGAGGGCGCATCGACCCATTGTATTTCTATCCGGCGGTTGAACGCACTGCCATGAATCAGTTGGTTATCGGCAATAGGGTGTCGGTCTCCAAATCCCTCGCCCTTTAGGCGTTTGGCACGAATGTCATTTGCCCAAAGAAACGTGAGCATGGTTTCCGCTTGTGCGTCTGAGAGTTGTTTTTTACGGAAACGTGGGCCTACATTATCTGTAAATGCGGCTACATAAATGTCGCTACAGGGATATAAATTTAACAGCTTCACGATGTTGTTAAGGCCTTCATAACAAATGTCATTTAATAGCGGGCTATTGAATTCAAAATAATGATCAGTCGGCACGATGAGTGTAACCGTGTCCCCGTACCGAACATACTCGATGTCATTTTTATTGAGATCTCTAATAATCGACTCAAGGCCAACGCCAACACCGACATAGCCACCCACAGCACCTGCAGTCCGTTTTAATGGGTGTGCTTGGGGTCTGAAATCATTGAATGGAGGATGAAAATGAGCCTTATTTGTGCAACCAAGGAGCATCAAGGAAAGTAGACCCACAAAGGTCATATGGCGAGCATACAGTTTCATTGGCATCATCACTCCTGAAGTTTGTAACCATTATTCAGCATCTGTTCTGATTACGCAATCAGCGGCTGAGGGTTGCACGCTGAAATTGCATTACAAAGGGACTACTGGTATGATTTTTTATATGTTATAAACCAGGAGCATCTCCTTGAGCGCAACGGATAATATGGCTTCCCAATCCCTTCCATCGCTCTCACTGGCAGCCCTTGGTGTGGTGTATGGTGATATTGGAACGAGTCCGTTGTATGCCCTTCGAGAATCATTAGGCGATGTGCCGATTAATTTAATTGATGTCCTGGGTGTTCTATCGCTTATTTTTTGGTCGCTTATTCTCGTCATTTCCGTTAAATACCTGGTTCTTTTGTTAACGGCCGACAATGATGGAGAGGGCGGTATTCTTGCGCTATCGGCACTCATTAAACGCAAAAACGCCAATCCTTCGAAGTTGTTTATGATCATTGGCATTTTAGGTGCCGGCCTGATGCTGGGGGATGGCATGTTAACACCGGCCATTTCCGTGATCAGTGCACTGGAGGGTGTCAATGTGTTCGCGCCGGTGTTTTCCTCGTGGATTATTCCCTTTACGTGCATTGTGCTGTTTTTTGTGTTTTTCATGCAATCCGTGGGGACCGCAAAAATAGGTGTTATCTTTGGTCCGATTATATTCATTTGGTTCTGTACCATCGCGATTTTAGGCGGGATTCATATTGTTCATAATCCCGTTGTATTGAATGCAATCAATCCATATTATGCGTTTGAGTTTTTTTATCAAAATGGTTGGCGGGGCTACGCACTCTTAGGTGGCGTATTCTTGGTTATGACCGGTGGCGAGGCCCTTTATGCTGACTTAGGGCATTTTGGTAAAGCGCCCATTCGTTTAACGTGGTTTATTTTGGTATTGCCGTGTTTGTTGTTGAGTTATTTTGGCCAAGGGGCGTATTTATTAGAGCACCCTGAGGCGCTTGCAAATCCGTTTTACATGTTAGCACCCGATTGGCTGGTCATTCCACTGGTTGTACTGGCGACGATGGCCACGATCATTGCATCACAAGCGGTGATCTCAGCGACATTCTCCCTGACGAAGCAAGCCGTTCTATTAGGCCTTTATCCGCACCTACCCATTGTTCAAACATCAGGCTTTCAACGTGGGCAAATCTATATTCCGCAAATGAATTTAATTTTGGCCATCGGTACATTGGTATTGGTTCTCACGTTTAAAAATGCAAATGCACTGACGCATGCGTATGGTATTGCGGTGAATTTGGTCATGATGTTAACCAGTATGTTGGTGATTTATCTCGTGATTCACAATTGGCGTTGGAATCCTATCGCAGTCATTGGTTTGTGCTTATTCTTAGGGATTATTGATACCGCATTTTTAGGCGCTAATTTACAAAAACTCATGACCGGCGGGTGGGTGCCTATTGTGTTTGCCACAGCGTGCGCGTTTATCATGTATACATGGGAGATGGGGCGGCGTTATTTGCATCAAACATACTACATGAAAAAAGAAGCGTTTTCAAAAATATTAAAGCAGTTGGACTATAAGAGCATCAATCACCTCCCTGATTCGTTGGCTATCTTTATTACGGATATTTATGACAACAGCGGCGGCAGTTTCCTGCATTTTTTAAAGTTAAATCGAACCCTTCCGGAGCATATTTTAATTCTCAATTACACGGTTGAAAACATCCCCTATGTGTCAACAGCCGACCGGTTCCAGATCAGTTGTTTAAAAAGCAATATTTGCGATTTAACTTTGCACTATGGATTTATGGATACTATATCCATTCCTCAAGCATTGTATGTGGCCAACGACCGCAATTTGCTCCCGTTTCCCGTGGATATTGACACGGCCATGTATTTTATTGAAATTCCGAATGTTGTTGCCTCTCGTAAATACCGCACAATGTGGTTTTTCTGGCAAGAAAAATTATTTTCTTTTTTAGTGCGAAATTATTCCGTAAACTTAAATATTGATTTTTATCAATTGCCTTATAATCGAACAGTTGCCATTGGGACGTATTACGTGATTTAGGGGGCGGCCAAATACGTCATCAACAATGAAGTGGCCAATTTCGCTGTTTGTCCATTGATATCGTGTTTAGGTGACAATTCAACCGTCTCAAGGCTTATTACCTTTCCAGACGTCTTTAACCGTTTTAATGCATTGACAACATACGTGGCGGCAATGCCCAGTGATTGCGGTGCACTAACGCCAGGTGCAATGGCTGCATTAAATACATCTAAACAGATGGATACATAAATGTGTTCATGTGTGTCGATGATGTGTTCAATAAAACGCAAGTCATATGGAGTAGCATCTATTTTTTCAGCCAATAAATAATGGACGCCATATGCATGGGCACTATCGAATGCGCTTTTCGTATTTGAAAAGGGTTGAATCCCTGCGCAATAATAATGAAAGGGCTTTTCTTGTGCGTGCAATGCATCATGGATTTGGCGAAAAGGGGTGCCTGAGCTGCCGAATTGACCGTCAATTAAGGGCCTTAAATCGAAGTGGGCATCAAAATTAAGGATGGCAATGTCTTTGTTCTGATAGTGACGAGTCACCCCTTGAAAATGCCCCCAGGCGGTTTCATGCCCGCCGCCAATCAAAATGGGTGTTAACTGATGCGATAAAATGCGAGCGACTTGAACGCTCAGTTCGGTTTGTGCGGCTTCTAAATCATCCTTAGGGCATGTGACGTTTCCGGCATCATATAGATTGAATGGGGCGTGCACTGGGAATTTAGCCAGCGCGCGCCGAAATGCGGCAGGCCCTTCTTTAGCGCCTGGGTTGCCTAAATTTCTGCTAACACCGGCGTCTGATTCAAATCCTAATAGGGCATAGCCATTGAATGGATTGATTGTTGTTTGGGTTAGATTTAGATCTAGAAATTGAATGGTTTGGTATATGTACTCATCCGCCAAAGCATCGAGTCGTCCAGACCAGATGCTCCTGTCTGTCATTGGGGTATATAAAGAGACCATGGTTTTATTCTAACTCGGTGCTAACATCAATAAATTTTATGATGAATGCCTTGTTATTGCCATTCAAATCGCTTAATAATTTGTAATCAATAGAAAAGGATTTCATGTGGCGAATGCTCCGACAATAAAAGCACCGACAGGCACAACCCTTCATGCTAAATCATGGTTAACAGAAGCCCCTTTAAGAATGCTGATGAATAACCTGGATCCAGATGTGGCTGAGCACCCGGAGACGTTGGTGGTGTATGGTGGTATTGGCAAGGCGGCTCGAAATTGGGCGTGTTACGAGCAAATCATTGCTTCGTTGAAATCGTTGGAAGACGATGAAACCTTGTTGATTCAATCCGGAAAACCCGTGGGCATTTTTAAAACCCACAGGGATGCGCCGCGGGTATTAATTGCTAATTCTAATCTGGTTCCGCATTGGGCCACCTGGACGCATTTTCATGCGCTAGATAAAGCGGGCTTGATGATGTACGGGCAAATGACGGCAGGCTCGTGGATCTATATTGGTACACAAGGGATTGTACAAGGCACCTATGAAACCTTTATGGAAATGGGGCGCCAACATTATGCGGGTGATCTATCAGGTAAATGGATTTTAACGGCAGGTTTGGGCGGGATGGGAGGTGCGCAACCTCTGGCGGCCGTCATGGCGGGTGCCTGCATGTTGGCCATTGATTGCGATGAAACGCGACTCGATTTTCGGTTAAAAACCCATTATCTGGATTATAAATCGACGAACTTGAATGAGGCCTTGCAGTTGATTCAACAAGCATGCCTTGTCAAAAAGGCCATTTCAGTGGGACTCTTGGGCAATGCTGCAGAATTATTGCCTGAATTGGTTTTACGCGGTATCCGGCCTGATGCAGTGACGGATCAAACCAGCGCACATGATCCACTCAATGGGTATTTGCCCATTGGCTGGACCATGGAATATGCGCATCAACAACGCATTGAAAATCCAGAATTAGTAATAAAAAAAGCGAAAGAGTCGATGGCGGTTCACGTGAAGGCTCTGTTGCATTTTCATCAACAAGGGATCCCAACATTTGATTATGGCAATAATATTCGTCAAATGGCCTTGGAGGAAGGTGTTACCCATGCCTTCGATTTCCCAGGCTTTGTGCCCGCTTATATTAGACCATTATTTTGTGAAGGCATCGGGCCTTTTCGATGGGTCGCGTTATCGGGTGATCCAGATGATATTTATAAAACCGATGAAATGGTGAAGGCATTATTGCCTGACAATATACGCGTACACCGTTGGTTGGATGAGGCACGAAAAAAGATTGATTTTCAAGGCTTGCCCGCTAGAATTTGTTGGCTTGGATTAGGTGATCGGGCCAAAATAGGACTGGCGTTTAATGAGATGGTGAAGACGGGTGAACTCAAGGCGCCGATTGTAATCGGTCGGGATCATTTAGACGCAGGTTCTGTGGCCAGTCCCAATCGCGAGACAGAGGCGATGCAAGATGGATCGGATGCTGTGTCGGATTGGCCCTTGCTGAATGCCTTGTTAAATACAGCCAGTGGTGCCACCTGGGTCAGCTTGCATCATGGCGGTGGTGTGGGCATGGGGTTTTCTCAGCATGCGGGCATGGTGATTGTTGCGGATGGAACCATCGATGCGGCCGCTAGGCTGCAACGGGTTTTAACCAATGATCCAGCCACTGGTGTGATGCGTCATGCGGATGCGGGATATCAGCGTGCCATTGATTGCGCGAAAGAACGTCATCTTAAACTGCCGATGCTGGGAGAGAAGTGATGTTTGAATTAAATCCTGGCGAATTGACATTGCACGATATCAGCATGCTATTAAATACCAATACACCCATTCAATTAGCGGCCAGTGCAGATGATAAGATTGACGCGGCATACCGTGTGGTTCAAATAATCGCAGGCCAAGAAAAATCAGTCTATGGGATTAATACGGGTTTTGGATTGTTGGCACACACGAAAATCGCTCAAGAGGATTTGAAAGATCTTCAGCGACGCATCGTACTATCTCATGCAGCGGGCGTTGGTGCACCGTTGGATGATGACACAGTGAAGCTCATTCTATTATTGAAAATAAACAGCCTGTCACGGGGGTATTCCGGCGTATCCAGATCCTTGATTGATCAGTTGATTGCTGTGTATAACGCGGAAATTTATCCTGTCATTCCGGACCAGGGATCGGTTGGCGCATCGGGTGATCTGGCACCGCTGGCGCATCTAGCCATGGTCTTGATTTGAGAAGGGGAGGCGTGCTTGCAAGGCGAGCGCCTGAGCGCGACCGTTGCATTGTCGCGTAGCCGCATCAAGCCGATTGCGTTAGGTGAAAAAGAAGGGCTTGCGTTATTAAACGGCACGCAAGTGTCCACGGCCATTGCAATAATAGGACTACTGAAAACCCAGCGAAATTTTGCCATTGGCACGATAGCCGGTGCGCTGAGCTTGGACGCCGCGGCGGCAAGCCTTAAACCGTTTAGCGCTTTGATTGCGAGTGTTAAGAATAACCATGGACAGGTTTTATTTTCAGCTTTGATTGAACATTTATTGCGTGGGAGTGCAATTCAGCGTGACCATGAGCGATGCATGCGAGTGCAAGATCCTTATTCCTTGCGTTGCCAGCCGCAAGTAATGGGCGCTGTGTGGTCCTATTTGCAGGATAGCCAAACGCATTTAATGAATGAAGCGAATGCTGTTTCTGATAATCCTTTGATTTGTATTGAAACAGGGGAGGCGATTTCAGGCGGGAATTTTCATGCAGAAATCACGGCGTTTAGTGCGGATTTATTGGCCATCATTGGTTCGGAAATCGGAGCGATATCAGAACGTCGGATCGCATTGTTGATGGACAGCCACCTCAGTGGATTGCCGCCATTTTTAGTGAACAACTCAGGCCTGAATTCAGGCTTTATGCTAGCACAAGTGACAGCAGCGGCCCTTGCGAGTGAAAACAAAACCTATGCACATCCGGCGTCTGTAGACAGCTTGCCGACTTCGGCCAATCAAGAAGATCACGTGAGCATGGCGACCTTTGCTGGGGTAAAATTAAACAAAGTAGCGGATAATGTCTTGCATATTTTAACGATTGAAACGCTAGCAGCCTGCCAAGGCATCGATTTCAGAGTGCCACTTCATACTTCACCTGCTATGCAGTGCTATGTTGATGCCGTGCGCGCCAAAGTACCGTTTTATCACGAAGACCGTTATTTTGGGCATGATCTGTCTGAAGCCCACTCCCTCATTCGTCAATACACGTATTATGGTGCGGTTTATGAGCAATTATTCCATGCCATATGATCTCGTGATAAAAAATGCACGTGTGGCCACGATGGATTGCGATCATCGTGTTTTAGAGGGCGCCAGTGTAGCGATCCAAGGTGATCGTATCGCGCTTGTTACGACAGATTCGAGCGCGTTGGCTGCCCAAACCGTCATCGATGCCGAAGGCCTGTTGCTCACACCGGGGCTGATTGATTGCCACACTCACTTGGTCTACGCTGGGAATCGGTCCCATGAATTTGCACAGCGGATGGCGGGCGCATCGTATGCTGAGATTGCCCGCCAGGGCGGCGGTATTCTGTCTACGGTGAAGGCCACTCGCCTGGCGAGCATGGAGGCGCTGACTCAGGCTGCAGTACAACGCGCATCCGTCATGCTAGCGCATGGCACGACTACGGTTGAGGTCAAGTCAGGATATGGGTTGGATTTGAATACAGAAATAAAACTATTAACCGTGGCACGCGGCTTGGAAAACGAATTGCCCATTTCTGTGGTTCCTACTTTTTTAGGTGCACATGCAACGCCGCATGAATATAAAAACGATACCGATGGGTATTTGAGTCATATTATTTTAACGATGTTGCCTGAGATTGCAGCACTGAAATTAGCGGTGTTTGTGGATGCTTTTTGCGAGACAATTGCCTTTAGCCCTGCCCAGGTTGAACGATTATTTCGTGCAGCTAGACTGCATGGGTTTAAATTAAAACTGCACGCAGAGCAACTGAGCGATCAAAAGGGTGCGGTGTTGGCGGCAGGGTTTCATGCGTGTTCGGTAGATCACCTGGAATATCTTGTACCTGGTGATTGCAAGGCGCTTTCGAATGGTCAAACCGTAGCGGTCCTCCTGCCGGGTGCCTTTTATTTTTTAAAAGAAACGCAACATCCACCGATTGCAGCACTACGCGAGCATCAGGTTCCCATGGCCATTGCTACGGATGCCAATCCAGGCACGTCACCCTTTTTGACCTTGCCATTGATGATGAACATGGCCTGTATTTTGTTTGGATTCAGCGTGGAGGAAGCATGGCGTGGTGTGACGATTCATGCGGCAAAGGCGCTTGATTTAGATACAGAGATTGGAAGCATTGAGGTGGGAAAAAAAGCAGATCTAGTGATTTGGTCTACGAATAGCATGGATGATGTGGTTTATAATATTTCCATTAATTATTGTAAAACCAAGATCAAATCGGGTAGGATGTAAATGTGCAATTAAATAATAAAGAATATTTCATGCGTGTATGCCGGGGCAATGGGGTCTCAATATTACAACATGGGCACTATCGGCATTCAGTATGATTTATAAGGGCCATTGGTGCACGTGAACGCATAAATCGTTTCGTTATGGTGTTTATAAGAATAGGTGGGTGGAAATAACTGAATGCAATGATCAAAGTATTTTTCTATGCAATTGATCCGGTATTTTGTGTCGATATACAGCGCTTCTTTGAGTGTTTTATTTTTAATCTGCGTAACCATGTCGGTGCTCCACAATGCGTATTGATTTTGTGGGGCACCGCAAGCAAGCGTATAAACGTTCGGTTTATTCTTAAGAAAAAACAACATCCGGGCTTCGAGCCAGCCCACGGTAATGATGGTTTTAGGCAATTGGGGATAAGCTGCATTCAGGTTTTGCATCAAATGGTAATAGATGATTTTTTTAGGCATGGCGAAGAGAGGGAATGCGCTGTTTAAAAAAATGCCTAGGCTTGCAATACCATATATCCCGATCAATAAAAATGTGGTTTTTCGGTCGCTTAAAGTAGTGCTATTGTAGCATCAGCATTCTATCTAGAGTTGTTCCTGTTCGTCTTCTAGCATTGTATAATCATGGAAATATTAAACTAAATCTTGGGGTGTTTGCATGGCCGGTCATAGTAAATGGGCGAATATTAAATTTCGTAAAGGCGTTCAAGATGCCAAACGGGGTAAAATTTTCACAAAGTTGATTCGAGAAATTTCAGTCGCAGCACGGACGGGTGGAGCTGATGAGTCCGCCAATGCACGCTTGCGTGATGCCATTACCAAGGCGCTCAAATCCAACATGAAACGTGACACCATTGATAATGCCATCAAGCGAGGCGCCGGTGGTTTGGATGGCGCGAACATGGTGGAGATGTGTTATGAGGGATATGGTCCGGGCGGGGTGGCCATTTTGGTCGATTGCTTGTCGGATAATAAAAACCGCACCGTATCAGAAGTACGGCATGCCTTTACAAAATACGGTGGCAATTTAGGCACAGATGGATCAGTGGCTTATTTATTTACAAAGCAAGGCGAGATTTTGCTGGCCCCCACCTCGAAAGACGCGCTTGCAATGGATGTGGCGATCGAGGCAGGGGCTGATGATGTGAGCCTTGATGAGGGCCAGGTGGAAGTGATTACAGCGGTTGAAGATTACCACCGCGTTTTGTCCGCATTGCAAAAATCCCATTTGGAAGTGGAGCATTCACATATCACCATGCGTGCGCAAACGACGATTCCATTGGATAAAGAGATGACTGAAAGCGTGGAAAAACTCATTGATGCGTTAGAAGATTTGGATGATGTGCAAGCCGTTTACAGTAACGTGGAGTGGGCTGAACTGGACATGGAATCCATTGCCTAATGACGATTATCCTAGGGATTGATCCAGGGTCGCGGATTACAGGTTATGGCTTGATTAGGGAATCGAACCGTCAATTGCAATATATAGATAGCGGATGTATTCGAACCACGAATGGCGAATTAAGCGTCAGGCTATTGGAAATATTTAATGGCATTTGCCAATTAATGGAAAAATTCAGCCCCAATGAAGTCGCTATTGAAGAAGTCTTTATGCATGAAAATCCGAGTTCTGCTTTAAAATTAGGGCATGCGCGGGGCGTTGCCATGGTGGCCTGTGCGTCGCATCGAGTCAAGGTAAGTGAATATTCTGCTCGTGAAGTAAAGCTATCACTGGTCGGTTATGGTGCGGCCCAAAAAGAACAAGTGAAACACATGGTGGTGAATTTATTGATGTTAAACAGTGCGCCTCAAAGCGACGCTGCTGACGCATTAGGCATTGCCATTTGCCACAGTCACATGCGAAATAGCGTGACAGGCCCACGGCGTACAACACGGAGACGGGTTCGATGATTGGTTGGTTAAGCGGTAAGGTTGCCGATAGGCATCAGCCTGGAAAATTGGTGGTGGACGTCAATGGTGTGGGCTATGACGTGGAAACGTCCCTGCCAACGTTTTTTCAAGTGGAAACACAAACCGGCGCGATTGAATTGCATATTCATACGGTCGTGCGCGAGGACGCGTTGCTGCTCTATGGGTTTATTGACAGGCAAGAACGTGCGTTGTTTAGGGCGCTGATTAAAGTGAATGGCGTGGGACCAAAAATGGCCATTGCCATTCTCTCCAGCATTAGCCCGAATGAGTTTATTCAGTGCATTGATCAACAAAATACGACGCTGCTCACCAAATTGCCGGGTATCGGTAAGAAAACAGCTGAGCGGTTGGTCGTTGAAATGAAAGACAGCATCCAACAGTTACCCTATGCCGAAAAATCGAATGGGTCAATTGCCGCCAACATGAGCCAACAGGATGAAGCGATCAGTGCGTTAGAGGCGTTAGGGTATAAGCGCCAAGAAGCCACAAAAGTCGTGAATAAAATGGACGATGGTCAAATGACCTGTGAGCAATTGATACGCCAGGCATTGCAGATTTTGGCCGGTCGATGAGGTCGATATCGTTATGGAGAAAAAAATGAGTTTGCTCGATCTCAGTGCGCTAAAAAAAGCAATCGATGCGTTTTCACGCACTTGTCACGCCGTTCAGGATCAAAACGAGATAGAAAAATTTTCTCCTGCTCTTCAGGATGCATTTAAAGCCGGGGTGATTCAAAATTTTGAATTTTCTTATGAAATGGCTTGGAAATTCATGAAGCGATGGCTGGAAAAGAATTATGGCAGTAGTTATGTGGACGGGATCACACGACGTGAATTATTTCGAATGGCCGCAGAAAGTCAGTTAATTGATAGTGTGGAAACATGGATGCTGTATCATCAGGCACGGAACCAAACATCACACACCTATGATCAGCTCATAGCACTTGAAGTGTATAATATTGCTATACGTTTTTTAGACGTAGTAAAAAAACTCTACCAGCAATTGCAAGCAAAAAATGATTGATATCAAAGAAGAACATCTACAGATTGTAAAACAAATTTTACATCAATATATCCCTGGCATTCCGGTCTGGATTTTTGGATCACGGATTAAAGGCACCGCCAAATCATACTCAGATTTGGATTTGGTCATTTTTGACGAGCATAAAATACCCCTAACGAATTATTATCAAATCAAAGATGCATTTGAAGAATCCACGCTTCCCTTCAGAGTGGATGTATTGGATTGGCATCGCATTGGTCCATCTTTTAGGAAATTGATTCAGCAGGAGTATATTGTTCTATAGGGACCCTAATTCGGGGCATAGGGATTATGAGGATTCAGGCAAGCAGCGACGGTATGCCCCGCTCTTCCACAATTACCGCAGGGGATGAGTCTGTTTGTTTCCTCTTCTTTTTCTTTTTGTTTATTGTTTTTGAGTGCGGGTGTTGGAGGTGCAGGCTTAAGCCATACGGACTGCTCGTTGTTGATTCGCAATCGGTTCAATTGTTCCTGCGCTATTTGCTTCTTTTTTAGTTCGTTCATGTGTTTTAAGGTCAGTTGTTTCGTCGTCATTTTTGGTCTCCTGTTTTGATCCGCGTGGCCATTATAATACGAACAGATCACTTTGTATATTATAAAAGCAAAAAAAAGGGGTGAATACTTATGTCCAATCTTCAACATTAAGGTCAGGTACGCGTAAAAACTCCTTGCGCTGTTTAATAATAAAAATACACATGTTCGTATCTAGCATGTATTTCATGAGAAGAGATCCTCGCGATTTTGTTGGTCCGCTTGTTCGCGTGACGTCATGAAATCATCTGAAAATTTCTCAAGGCTATCTAGAAGGGGGCCCCATGGATTTTTCATGGGTAATAATAGAATGATTAGACTCCCATAAAAATCAATTTTTTGTCATAGTCGAGTGTATCGGAAAAAAGACTTTCACAATCAACCCTGTGCCAACACTAGGTGACTCCAGCACCACACGCCCATTATGCAGGGTACAAATTTGTTGAACAATCGCCAACCCCAATCCGCTGCCAGGGCTTTTGTTGCCGAGTACGCGGAAAAATCGTTCGAAGACCCGTTTCTGTAGTTCTACAGGAATTCCTGGTCCATTGTCTTCTACGGACAGAACCAGTTCTTGTTGTTGCAGATAAACGCGTACGACCACGCGACCATCTTCGTTAGAATAGCGAATGGCGTTGTCGACTAAATTGCGAATTAAAATACCAATGGCGGTGGCATTACCAGAAAAATTAGGTGTGTCTTCATCCGACTCAAGTTCCAATTCAATGTGTTTTTCTATGGCTGCAGGCGCGAGCATGGCCAATATTTCTCGCGTGATTTTAATCAAATTAATGGCATCCAGATCATTGATGCTCGCGGCTTCTGGAACAAGTTTACTCATGATCAATAGTTGCTGAACAATATGAGTGCTTCGGTTAACGCTGGCAATTAATTTTAGCAGAGCAGCGTTTTTATCCTCGATATTATTGCTATTGAGCGCCACTTGCGCTTGTGTTTTAAGGGCTGCAAGGGGGGTGCGTAATTCGTGTGCGGCATCTGCTGTAAAACGCGTTTCGCGTTCAAATCCTTCTTTCAAGCGGAAAAAAAGTTTGTTCAATTCATCAATCAGCGGCCTGATTTCATCTGGCACTTCCGTGAGATTGACTTGTTCTAAATGGCTTGGGGCGCGGTTTGCGACTTCTTCGGCCACGGTGTCGAGGCTTTTTAACCCGCGACCGATGATGATCCAGATGAGCAAACCGGACAATGGAAATGTCAGCAACATGATGTAAATGTCATCTTGTGCAATGCGTTGGCCCAGCTCATTACGGGCATCATTGCGTTCAGCCACCACAGTCCTTACACCGGCATTCGGATTGTAGGATGTAAATACACGCCATTTTTGTTGATCAACGACGTTGTTGCTAAATCCATCGGTATCGGTGTTTAAGGGTATTTTAGGCGCACTGGTGGAGTGTAGTAATAATTTGCCACCGTCCGACCAGACTTGGAAATTGAATTTATCCAAATAATATTCAGGGGGTTGTTCGTAAAGGTGGGGTCTCGGGTAGTCAATTTCTATTTTTCGGGGAATGCTTTCTAAGTCTTTTTGAATCTTAGTGAGCGGTCGCGCACTTAAGTCATCGCCCAATAATGCTTGATAAGACAGTGCAGAAACCGCCATCAATGTATCCAGATGCTCTTGAATGTCTTTTTGATCGAGGTAATAGTTACCAATGGCCGTGAGTGACGTGGTGATCAAAATCGCCAATAGCAAGTTAATCAGTAAAAATTTTCGTATGGAGAACTTCACGTTTTATCTTTCTTTTCGGCCATGTACCCGACACCCCGTATGGTTCGGATAAACGTAGCATTGATTTTTTTTCGCAAATTATGAATGTGGACTTCCAGCGTATTGCTATCCACGTCATCGTCCCAGCCATAAATACTTTGCATTAATTGATCACGTGACAATACATGTCCGTCATTTTCTAATAATTTTTGAAGAAGAGAAAATTCACGGCGTGGCACGTTAATGAGAACATCATCCACCATGACGGAATGAGCGGCTGGATCAATGGTGATGTTTCGATATTGCAGGATGCTGTCAGCACGGCCTTGTGATCGCCTGACGAGAGCCCTAATTCTGGCGCTGAGTTCATTTAAGTCAAAGGGTTTGGTGATGTAGTCATCGGCTCCACTGTCCAGCCCTTTGATTCGGTCTTGCACGGATTCCCGAGCAGTTAATATGATCACAGGCGTTGTGTTTTGATCCTGGCGAATACTTTGCAGCAGATTCATGCCCGATAATTTGGGCAAGCTTAAATCCAAAATAATGAGCTCGAATGATTCAGTTTTAATGGCTGAGCGTGCAGCTTCGCCATCCTTGAGCCAGTCAACCAGATAGCCAAATTGGGTGAGTCCTGTTTTGACGGCGTCTCCTAGCAGTTCATCGTCTTCAACCAACAGCAATCGCATGTCTGTTCCTTAGTGAGGCTCTTCGGCGGCAGGTTGCTCTATCGCATGCCGGGTCAAATACATGGCTTGGATAAATACAAAGACCAACATAAAACCTACGCCGCCAATGAGTTTGAAATTAACCCAAACATCGGTGTCAAAATGGTATGCCACGTAAATATTGAGGCCGCCCATTATTATAAAATAGATGGCCCAGGCCAGGTTTAATCGGAGCCATATTTTATTCGGCAGTTGGATGTTTCCATCCATCATTTTTTGAATAAGCGGTTTTTTACCGATAAATGTTGAGGCAATGAACGCAATGGCTGATAACCAGTAAATACCGGTTGGTTTCCATTTAATAAACCAAGGATTATGAAAGAACAACGTGGCGCCGCCCAGAACCAATATCAATAGCAAACTGATCAAATGCATGCGCTCATACCGTTGGTGTTTGATTCGATAAACCAGTACTTGCAATAAGGAAGCGCCCATTGCAACAGCTGTTGCTGTGTATATGCCAAAAAACTTATAGCAAATAAAGAAAAGAAGAATGGGAAAAAAATCAAAAAGTAGTTTCATGGGATTGGCTATTGTTTTTAATGGTAGGTTCAGTATAGCACAGGATTGACGGTCTTGATCTTCAGCCATTCTGGGTGAAGTGATAAAGCCAATGCTGTAGCGCGGTTTGCTTCCTTGCTTTAACCTGCGTTGCATGTACACCGTATTCGCTGGTGATTTGAGCCTGTGTCAGTTTCCCCTCAACGGCCACTATGGCAATTTTTGATTTCTTTGATGCTGTAAAATAGCTACGTGTCTTAGGCATTCTATTCTCCTCTTTACATTAAGAAGAATAGCTCTTAAAAAAGCCTTTTTCCCGTCCAAAATCCGCGCCTATATCACATTTAGCCGTTTGAGAGGTATAATGATGCTCCATGCCGTCTTTTCGTTGAAACCATGACAGAACTCCAAATGCGTAAGAAAACAGCCGATCCGTTGAAACGCCCGCCACACTCGGTGGAAGCGGAGCAGTCGATCATCGGTGGACTGCTGCTTGAGAATCAGGTTTGGGATAAAATTAACACGAAATTATGCGAAGCCGATTTTTATCGCACAGAGCATCGCATTTTATATCGGGCCATTCTTAATTTAGCCAGTAAAAGCCAGCCGTTTGATGTGGTGACCTTGCTCGATACCTTGAAGTCGAGTAATAACCTGGATGATGCCGGTGGGGAAGCGTATCTTTTTGAACTGGCTAACAACACGCCCAGTGTCGCCAATGTCTCGGCATATGCGGATATCGTGCGTGAAAAATCTGTTCAGCGCCAATTGATTTCCGTGGCTACATCCATTGCAGATTCTGCCTATAACCCAGGCGATCGCGATGTGCCCGAATTGCTTGATTTTGCAGAACGACACGTCTTTGCTATTGCCGAACAAACAGCCGGTGATGGGGGGCCTGAAGTCATCAAATCCATTTTGGTGCGCGCAGTCGAGAAAATTGATGCGCTGTATCACAGTGGAGAATCCATCACCGGGCTCGCCACAGGATTGGCTGATTTAGATGAACTAACCTCGGGCTTGCAGCCATCTGATTTAATCATTGTGGCCGGTCGCCCATCCATGGGTAAAACGACGTTGGTCATGAACATTGCCGAGCATGTGGCCATTAAAGCGGTTAAGCCCGTGCTGGTTTTTTCGATGGAAATGCCGGCAGATTCTTTGGCCATGCGGATGATGTCATCCCTTGGGCGCATTGATCAACATCGCATTCGTACCGGTAAATTAGAAGATGACGATTGGCCTCGCGTAACATCAGCGGTGCACATGCTATCCGAGGCCCCATTATTTATTGACGATTCACCGGCGTTAAGCCCTGCAGAAGTGCGTGCGCGTGCACGGCGATTAATGAAAGAGCATGGGCAGTTAGGCCTCGTTGTCATCGATTATTTGCAGCTCATGAAGATCGCGGGCTTTAAAGCGGATAACCGAACGGCTGAAATTTCTGAAATTTCGCGCAGCTTGAAATCATTGGCGAAAGAATTATGTTGTCCGGTCATTGCCTTGTCGCAGTTAAATCGGAGCTTGGAACAGCGACAAGACAAGCGGCCAGTTATGTCTGACTTGCGTGAATCCGGCGCGATTGAGCAGGATGCGGATTTGATTTGTTTTATTTACCGTGATGAAGTGTATAACGAAGACAGCCCTGACAAGGGGTGTGCTGAAATCATCATTGCGAAACAGCGAAATGGCCCAATTGGGCGTGTTCGCGTCGCCTTTTTGGGCAAATACACTCGATTTGAAGATTTGGCCTTTAGCGGTTATCAAGGAGAGGATTGACGTGGCGAGACCCACTCGAATCTCGATTGATGCGGCGGCTTTGTTGCACAATGTGCAACGGGTGAAACAATGCGCACCCAACAAAAAAATAGTCGCCATGGTGAAAGCCAATGCGTACGGCTGTCGGTTGGCATCCGTTTTGCCCGTGCTGGATGCGCATGTGGATGCATTTGGCGTGGCCTGTATTGAAGAAGCAGAAATGCTTCGCGCGCTCGGGAGCCATCGCGATTGTGTATTGTTTCAAGGCGTTTTCAGTGCTGATGAGTGGCTGCGGGTTGTTGATTTACAGTTGCAAAGTGTGGTTCATCAGGCGCGTCAGTTGCAGTGGTTGTTGGCACACCCCTTGGCGGACAAAATTAAAATTTGGGTGAAAGTAGATACCGGCATGCATCGGTTGGGTTTTGAGCCCACGGAAGTGCCGGGTGTAATAGATGCTTTGCGCGCGTGTCCGTGGGTTCATTCTGAAATCGGTTTAATGACCCATTTGGCAAGTGCCGATGAGCCCCATCACCCGAGCAATGCCCTGCAGTTGCAAACGTTCGATAATCTATCGTATCATCATGAAAATATTATACGCAGCATGGCGAATTCGGCCGCTATCATGGCGTTGCCTGAGGCCCATGGCGACGTGGTGCGGCCGGGTTTGATGTTGTACGGCATATCGCCTTTTCCAAATCAAACAGCGAGTGCGTTGGATTTGATTCCGGTCATGCGGTTTGAGTCGGCGGTCACTGCCATTCACCATTATCCAGCGCACGCTTGCATTGGTTATGGCGGGAGTTGGCAGCGCGATACCCCGTCCGTGATTGGTGTGGTTGCAGCCGGTTATGGTGATGGTTATCCACGCCATATTGAGGATAATACCCCGGTTTGGGTCAATGGTTTTATTGCCCCGGTTGTGGGCCGTGTTTCGATGGATATGTTGACAATTGATTTAACCGATTGTCCGAAAGTGAGCGTCGGAGATGCCGTGGAATTATGGGGGCAGCATGTTCCCGTGGAGGCAATTGCACAATCAGCAGGAACGATTCCTTATGAGTTGCTTTGCCATGTTTCATCAAGGGTTCGTTAAACTAATTCATTAAGGTGATCTACATGAAAAAAATAGTGGTGGCATCGTTGTCTTTGTCTATTTTGTTATCCAGCTGTGCCAATGTGACCAATGAAGGCGTGGGCACGATAACCGGTGGTGTGGTGGGTGGCTTGATTGGCAGTCAATTTGGGGGTGGGGCCGGTAAAGTGGCCGCTGCTGCAGGGGGAGCATTGTTGGGCGCATTTTTAGGCGGGCGAATTGGTCAGTACATGGACCGACAAGACAAAATGGAAATGCAACATGCGCTGGAAACCACACCGGTCGGGCAATCTACGCAGTGGAAAAATCCAGACAATGGCAATCAATACACGATAAAACCAACGCGCACATACTACACGAATGAACAGCCTTGCCGAGAGTACATCACTCACGCTAATATCGGTGGCAAGAATCAACAGATTTATGGCAAAGCGTGCCGACAAGCCGATGGCTCATGGCGCGTTGCGAATTAATTTCGTGAGGGACAATGAAAATATTGGTAGCAGTGAAGCGTGTGGTCGACCCGTATGTCAAAATACGGGTTAAATCTGATCATTCGGGCGTTGACATACTGAATGTAAAGATGTCAATGAACCCATTTGATGAAATTGCGGTTGAAGAAGCGTTACGCTTGCGAGAAAAGCAAGTGGCAACGGAGGTGGTAGTCGTCAGCATTGGGGCCGATTCCAGTCTGGAAACACTGCGTCAAGGCCTGGCACTAGGCGCTGACCGCGCCATTTTGGTGCGAACGAACAGTGCTCATTGCAGTTTCAATGTTGCAAAAATCTTAAAAAAAATCGTACTAGACGAACAGCCTCAACTCGTGTTGATGGGCAAGCAATCGATTGATGGCGATAACAATCAAACCCCACAAATGTTAGCGGCCTTATTAAATTGGCCCCAAGCCACGTTTGCTTCTGCATTGCGTGTCGAGGGCGACGGAGTCCATGTTACTCGAGAAATCGACGGAGGCGTGGAAACATTGAATGTGCAATTGCCGGCTGTTGTCAGCACCGATTTACGTCTCAATGAACCGCGTTATGCCAGTTTGCCAAACATCATGAAAGCCAAACAAAAACCTTTGAATATCCTGGAATTGGATGCCATGGGTCTTGAATTGAAAGATCACATCCAAATAATATCGGTGACGCCGCCAGCGGTTCGAAAGGGTGGTATCAAGGTGAACTCTGTGGCGGCATTGATCGATAAATTAAAACACGAAGCCAAAGTGATCTAACAAGAGGGTGTCATCAGATGGCACAAAATGGCTAAAAGGACAAAAACATGCCGACATTAATCCTAGTTGAACACGACAATCAAAAGATGAATCCCTCCACCCGAAACGTGCTGAGCGCGGCTTTGCAGTTGGATGAAAAACCCACGTTACTAGTGGTCGGCCACCAGTGCCAATCCGTAGCAGATGAAGCGGCAACATTGGCAGGCGTTGGCGTGGTTTTATTGGCCGATAACGTATGTTTTACTCATCAAACGCCCGAGAACGTCAGTCAACTCGTGGCTTCTTGTGCGGCGTCCTACACGGCTGTTTTGGCGGCCTCCACCACACATGGAAAAAACATATTGCCTCGCGTAGCTGCCTTGCTGGATGTGACACAAGTCTCCGATGTGACGAGCATCATAGACAAAGAAACGGTACAACATCCGATTTATGCAGGTAATGCCATCGAAACCGTACGGGTTTTAGATGCGATTAAAGTCTTCACGATTCGCACCACAGCATTTGAAGCCGTGCATCAAGCGCAAGCGCCATGTTGCATTGAGCGCATTGTTCAAGCCTTCCCACAAACACAAAGCACTTTTGTGGGGCATCAATTAAGCCCCTCTGTGCGTCCTGATTTAAACAGCGCCAAAATAGTGGTGTCTGGTGGGCGAGGGTTGCAAAGCGCTGAAAAATTCAAGTTGATTGAAACACTTGCAGATGCATTGGGGGCGGCAGTGGGTGCCTCCAGAGCGGCGGTGGACGCAGGCTTTGTGCCAAACGATTGCCAGGTCGGACAAACGGGTAAAGTGGTGGCACCTAACTTGTATATTGCGGTGGGTATTTCAGGCGCAATCCAACATTTGGCTGGCATGAAGGATTCAAAAGTGATTGTTGCCATTAACAAAGATCCCGATGCCCCCATTTTTCAAATGGCCACTTATGGTTTGGTGGGAGACTTGTTTGAATTGGTTCCTGAATTGATTGAGCAATTGCAAAGGAGTGAAAAGGCATGATCGTAGGCGTCCTGAGAGAAATAAAACCACAAGAAAACCGAGTAGGGCTTGTTCCTGGCAGTGTGCTTGAAGTGATTCGGGTGGGTGGGACCGTCTTGGTAGAGCGAAACGCAGGGTTAGGCATTGGCATTACGGATGAAGACTATCATGCGGCAGGTGCCGAAATAGTCGATACAGCGGATGAAATTTTTGATAGGACAGAGCTCATCATCAAAGTGAAAGAGCCGCAACCTGTTGAGTGCAGACGATTGCGTGAAGGCCAAACGATATTCACCTATTTACATCTAGCGCCTGATCCACAGCAAACTCGGTTGTTGAAAGAATCAGGTGTCACGGCAATTGCATACGAAACCGTCACCCAAAATGACGGTGGATTGCCACTATTAACCCCCATGTCGCAAGTCGCCGGTCGCATGTCCATTCAAGCCGGTGCGCATTGCCTGGAGATGGCACAAGGTGGCAGTGGGATTTTATTAAGTGGTGTACCCGGCGTATCACCTGGGAATGTGGTGGTGATTGGTGGGGGTGTAGTCGGTACGAATGCTGCGCGCATGGCCATGGGCATGGGAGCACGCGTCACGGTTCTCGATAAGTCATTGTCACGGTTACGCGAACTCGATTTTCAATTCGGGTCAAAATTAAACACGATATATGCCACCAGTGAAGCCTTAGAACGTTATGTGATTGATGCAGATTTGGTCGTGGGCGCTGTGTTGGTACACGGGGCTGCGGCGCCCAAATTGGTCACGCGTGCCATGTTACAGGCCATGCGCCCGGGTTCAGTTGTGCTAGACGTAGCCATCGACCAAGGCGGTTGTTTTGAAACCAGCAAACCCACTACGCATCAAGAACCCACATACATGGCAGACGGGGTGGTGCATTATTGCGTGGCGAACATGCCAGGAGCCGTGCCTAAAACCTCTACGTTTGCGTTGAATAATGCCACGCTGCCTTTTATATTGAGTTTGGTGACGAAGGGCGTAAAACGGGCGTTGCTGAGTGATGGTCATTTGCTGAATGGATTGAATGTGCATCAAGGCATGATCACGTATGAAGCGGTGGCGCGGGATTTGGGGTATGACTATATTGCGGCCACGGATGCGTTGGCCAATTATTAAGGATTTAATGAGGATTTAATACCCGCCGCCCGTTTTTTGTCTTTACATCGTGCTAAGCCCGGAGATCCCTCACGTTGTTCGGGATGACGTGGGGAGTTACGGGGTAACCACTTGGATATTTATGCCTTTGATGGTGGGGCTTTTTTGTGTTTCACGCAGGTAATCAATCAACGGGACCTCTACCACGTGATCTTGAGTTGATGTGGCGTGTCGAAACATCAGTACGCCGTTTTCCCAAATGGCAAAGCCTAAATGTGAGACATTCAAACGTGTCCCAATTTGCTGTTCCATGTCCCAATTGGGTCGAATCAGCTCAATAATGGCGGCATTTGGAATTTGGTTGAATAGTTGTTTGTTGGTGTGCCCTGAATGGTCAAAAAGGGCCGTTAAAGGAATATAAGGGATAGCGGAAATGACCCGTGGCAATTGCCGTCCTTTTTGCTTTAACTCAGCCAGGCGCTGTGCCTGCTCTGTTGGCGTGGCGTTATGAATGCGAGTGATGGATAAGGGGAGATGTTGATACCAGCTGGGTTTATCAATTAACGCATGCGCTATGTTAGCAACAGGGCGATCGTCGGCGTCACGTAACGTCGTGGTGATGTCTTTCGTGAACCCTTGCTGCTGATTGTTTTGGTTCCAATCCAAGCAAGTAAAGTGATTGCGATTAATAAATGAAACATGACCGTTTTTATAACGAATATGGCGAATATTTTGTTGAAATTGGGCCATGTCGTGGGCACGTGCTAGTGCAATAACCGTGTCTACATACGTTTCACAGTCAAATGCATCGGTGCGATAGAGCGGGCTCTGATCATACCGGGCAT
>CAMAYA010000002.1 GCA_945862275.1 Legionella genomosp. 1
GTCATAATGCGGGTTTTTGTAGTCAACCCCATGTTGTTGATACGCAAGGCCTGCGCGTTCCATGTCGTTTACTTTGTCTAACATGAATGTTTTGGTCGCATCATCCATGTGACGTTCGAGCATACGACGCATGTGGGTGTCTTTGGCCCAATAGGCGTATTCGTATGCTGTGCAGTTAAACGTTCGGCCCGAGTAATCGGTAAATCGAGCAGGCGTTGTTAGAAGCATTTGTTTATCATCGGAGGCTTGTAAAATGGCCTCGGCTTCGTCTTGATTGCCTTTGGCTACATCATCTAGGAACTGACGGAGTTGGAAGGCCGGTAATGCGCGACAGGCGTCGGCGACTTCTTTGGGGAGCTTATCCCATTCGATGGTGTCTAATTTATCCATGAGCGCTTCGGGCTCGATATCAACCTCGATAACCGCTTCATCTTGAGGCCTCATGACATCGGGATGCGTGGCCGCTTCTTCGCGAATCTCAGCAAAATAGGCTTGGTTTGGCCCTGTGGTCGCGATATTCGAAAAATCCGTGCAAATCAAACCTTTTTGCGTGAAGAATACAGCGTGTTCATCACGAGCTTCGGTATCCAGTATCATGAAATCATCCATGTGTGGATTTTCTTTCGTGGCTGTGACGGTACGATAAGTGGTTTCAAATTTCTGTTGAATGGCATTCTTATCCGCTGGAATTAACTCACGAGACAAGTTAAACGCCTGCTTATGAGTATTGAAAAAATCAACCCCTGTATTTTCTACGTCATCACCGTTTGTTAGGGCTTGCGACACCGTATCGACAACAAGTGCCTGACTTAATGTAGATGAGCTATCCAGAATCTCTCCAAAATTTTTATTGCTGATGCCTTGTGCACGACAATGCACATTTAAAACGGCCAAGTAAAATTGCGTCATCATGGATAACCGCTCAGCTTGCTCAGCTGGAGTAGCGTACGTGCCAAGATAAAACGGTGAGCCTGTCAACGTCGTCCATAAGCTCGGTGCACAGGTCCCTAAAAGCGCATCAATATAGTCTTCTGAAGTTGCATCTTCACCAAACCCCATCAACGTATCGATATGTACTTTATCAACGGTTTGGTTTTCACTGGCTCTGCCAGGCGTGCGTTTGATATAACGTTGAAAATCTACGGGCATGTTAAACAGCGTTTGGCACTGTTCGGTTAATACACGCCGAATTTCTTCAAAAGATGCGTTTTCAGGTAACGTATTTAATACTGCAGTCGTAAGCTGTGTGCGTGGGTCGGGCTTCCCTAAGGTAAGTGCAGGAAAAACCTCATTCATTTTATTATATAAAGGCGATAATGGGGTGCCTGAGGAATCATTGCCACGATTGATAGTAAACACCGGATTCACTACATGGCTGACGGGGTCTTGTACGCGGGGTCGCAATTGTATGCTATATAAGTTGGAGGGTTTAGATAGAAAAGCGTTCACAACGTCTCTATAGCCACCTCTCATGCCGATGAAGGCTTCAAGGTAGGTCTTGATTTGAGACAGACGTTCTTCTTTAATAGCACGTCGCGCATCGCCTGCTTCGAGCAAGGACAGATGAAATTCCAATACGCTTTTATAGGATTCTAATTCGCTGACACCGCCACCGCCAAAAAACGCATCTACCTCCGCCGTTGACCGGCACGTATTGTCGGTGCTGATATCCTGCCCTCCAACAAAAGGCACAAGCAGGTGCACGCGATTGGTCGCGGGGTTAACGTGGATGTAGCGTGTTGATGTGGGCTCAATTAATGGAATAATCATAAGGCTTGGCCATGCATTCAGTAAGTTCACTTAATGGTAATTATAGACCATGTTTGGTCAAAAAAGGGCATTAAATGCGTTTTGATATAAATTTAAACCCATGGCATATTAAAGAACCGTGTTGCGCTCAGCCACAATCTTCGGTTCTAGATGGAAAACCGTCATTGGCCAGAATTAATGGAATGGCGTACTAGGGTTAATTCGAGATCTGCGAAGGCGGGTTCAGTGGTTCGTACAAAATCACTTAAATTAAAATACGATCGCAATTTAGTTAATTGTTCCAAGCTAAGGGGTGTTTCAAGATATTCAATAATGTCATGATTAATATGATGACTTTGTAATATTTCCAAAGCCTTTCTTGATTTAGAGCACCTTGGATTATGATAAATAGTAAACGTGTTCATTTATTTGCCTTGATTGACCTAATAATTTCATACTACTTTGTAATGCCTTGATATGGTTGCTGAACACAATAATTTTTTGTTTTGTACAACCACCTCACACATGGTTGTGCGATAGTTGGTGCAAATTAAAGTATACAGTCCTTTCTCACTGCCCTGTTTCACGTACCGAATCAGTTTTTTCCCATCTGTTGTTTCTACGATACATACCTGGCCGAGTGTTAATTCAATATCATCATTAAATTTGTTCTCGCCAGCCAAAAAATCACCTATTATATAATCTGGTAACAGGCCATCATCGGTTACTTCGATTAAAACGGCGTTTTTAGTAGCATCCTGATAAATGGCAAATTCTTTTTGAATTAAGCTGCCATCCGTTTCCTCTGTATCAGTATCATCTTCACAGGCGGTTGCTTCTGATATAAGGGTCGGGGCTGGTTTTTTTCCATATAAAAGCCATTCAGTCGAGCAAATCACACCGGATTGCGCGATTATTTTTACTACCTTTTCTGCACCATCTACGGGAAGCCCGCCAAACCTACCCAATTCCCAGCCTTTATAGGTATTAATATTGATTTCGTCTGATCCGCAGATATCCTTCCTGCTTAAATTAGCCAAATTACGGATGCGGCGTAGCCGCTCCGCTCTCGCTTCTGGCGTGGAGTGCTCGTTTTCAATAGCCAATTTCTTGGTATACGTTTTGTTCACTATATCGGTCATATTAAATTTAATTAGAATCGGATTAAAAATCGTTGACATATCTCCGAAACGGAGTAATATCGTAGTTGAAATCTTATTTACTTCATTATGGAGTAAAAAAATAGATAAATAAAGGAATGGACAAAAAAACGAAGGATTTAAAAAATAATCATCTGGGATTAAACAAATGAATAAAGCAGTTAACGTATTTTTATCGAGTGTCGTATTACTTGCCGCTACTGGCGAGTTAGTGAACGCAGCAACTCCTGGGGCATATTTAGGAGCAGGCGCTGGCTATAGCGCTTTAGAACCAGCAGCAGATGCTGAGACGTTAGATGAAGGTGGGTTAGGAGGGCGGGTTTTTGTTGGTTATAACTTCAACCACTATTTTGGACTTGAATCAAACTATTCAACGTTCTTTAAAACAAGGTATGTATTGAATGATTATCACAATGTTGCGATTGATTACAAATTAAATGCATTGAGTTTGGTTGCGAAAGGATATCTCCCTCTTCCTGAAGATGGCCCATTTAATTTATATGCTTCATTGGGTGCGGCCCAGGTTTACGCCGACATTGATGCAAAAGTCAATTTAAATACCTTCCTCAGTGATTCTGATAGTGGTTTGGTTCCTGTTGTTGGATTCGGCGCAAGTTACGACCTCAATAAACGCTTAACAGCCGTCTTGGATTGCTCTGTATTTGGCAAAAAAAAGGCTGACTACAGCCACTTTGGAATTCAAAGCGGTGCCTTGGCTACGTTGGCCCTTGCTTATAAATTTTAGAGATTGAATGGCGTGCATGTTTCGCAATAAAAAAAAGGAGAAATAAAGTTGGAATCAAATACGCATTATAAAACGGTATACATTTCGTTTCAGTTGACACCTGAGGCAAATAGAATTTTAACGGAATCTGCGAAACGTTCAAATCGTAAAAAAGTTCAGGAGGCTAAATTGAGATTGGAAGATCATTTGAATTCGTTCAGGTCGATTTCAGAATTGAATCATGCCGTGCCACTGGACTCACTAATGGAGGCATTATGTTGATTGTATCTAGGAAAAATGAGGAGGGAATCATGATTAACGGGAATATTAAAATCACCATTCTAAGTGGAGCGGATTGCCGGATTAAGTTGTGTATTGATGCACCTCTTGACGTTTCCGTGGATCGGTTGGAGGTGCATACCAAGCGAGAGAAAACCAGTCGTTCGGTAGTCATGAACGAGAACAGTCTTTAATTCTTTAAAACATCCTGAAAGGAGATGACATGTTAATAAAATCACGCGCATTTTACAGCAAAGTAAAATACGCAGTTGGAATAATAGGGTTAAACCTGTTTTCAACGGCAGCATTGGCGGATGAATTGCCAGCCCTAAACAAGGCATCAGCATGGATCTCATCCACGTTGATTAGTGTGGCGGTCGCGGTTTTAGGTATGCAGATCATGTTTCGTTTGTGGCAGGTTAATCAAGGGCAGAAAGAGTGGTCTGAGGTGGCGAAGCCTGTTCTGGTTACGGCGGCAATTGTGGCTGTACCCGCCATCATGAGTGCCCTAGTTAATACCATGAGATAGCGCAGGAGTATTGATATGCAGAGCAATCGTTACATTCTTCAGTCGGATTTGTTGGCTAAGGGCATGACCAAAGAAACGCGTATTCTAGGCGTTCCCTTTGGTTTTGCAATAAGCAACATCGCCACATTCTCGATGTTGATGATAGTCAGCTACGCTACCACGAAAAATTTATGGTCAATGCCAATAGCCTTAGGCGCCATGACCATTGCGCATTTGGTCATGATGATACTGTCATTGCATGATGAGAAAGCATTGAAAATGTACGTCTCTAACGTGACGCAGGGCACCAGCAATCCAATGGAGGATATTAGCAGCTATACCCCACTCAATAAAATCAAGATAAAAACAGGTTTAAAAGAACGTCCCGTGGCCAAACACTTGCCGTGGTCGCGCCTTTACAACGAACACACCGTGATGACTAAGAAGGGGGAACTGTTACAAGTCGTGGCTCTGGATGGCTTGTCGTTTCATACAGACGATGACATTGCCCTGGATGTGAATAAAAATTTGCGTAACCGTGTTCTGTATCAAATGGCATCGCCCGAGCTGGCCATTGGTTTTTATACCATACGGCGAAAGCATGCACCATTCCCAGACGGTGATTATACCAATGCCTATGCGAAGGCATTCAATGAACGTTATCAAAACGCGCTAAGTACCCGTTCACGCTATGAAAACAGTATTTATATTGTGCTGCTGCATAAGGCACCTAAATTCAAAAACAATTTAATTAAAAGTGCGCCTGGCAAAAAGAATAGTCAACAGACAGCCTTTTATACTCAGGCACTTAAAACGCTCGATAATCAAAGCACACGATTAGTGCGTTTGTTCAAAGCATCCAATTGCCAAAGACTAACGACAGAGGATGATGGTACGTCAACTTTGTTGCGGTTTCTGTCGGAGCTTGTCAATTTAGAATCACGTCCAGTGAAGGCTCCCATGCAAGCACTTCATACTTATCTGCCTTATAAATCGCACCATTTTGCAAAACGAAAAGGCATCGTGCAAGTAGCCGCCAGTGATGGACGGCATCGGTTTGCAGCGATGCTGTCATTAAAAGAGTACCCGGACGACACGCATGCAGCGTTGCTAGACGTGCTGTTAGGCGTGGACTGCGAGCTAATTACAACCCAACAATTTTATTTCAAACACCCACAACGCGCAAAAGACGCGCTGGAAAAGCAACAACGTAAAATGGAGCAAACGGATGATTCCGTGCTGTTGGCTGCCGAGCTTAATTTGGCAATAGAAGATGTGAAGTCTGGTCGGGCGGCGTATGGCGAGCACCATTTTAGCATTTGCGTGATAGCAGATGATCTGAAGGCATTTGACAAGGCTATTTATGAGGTGGAAAGCCGACTAAATCAAGAAGCAGGGCTTATCACGGTGCGTGAAGAGCAGGGCGTTGAGTTAGCATTTTGGGCGCAATTGCCTGGAAATCATACTTATAAAATACGTCAATCACTGATCAGCTCACTTAATATGGCAGGACTTGCCAATTTACACAATTATCCCATGGGGCGTGCAACTGGAAACCATTGGGGGGATGCGGTAACGGTGTTGGAAACAGTCAGTGGTACCTCATTTTTCTTTAATTTCCACGTAGGCCAGGTTGGAAACAGCATGTTCATCGGCCCCATGGGTTCAGGAAAGACTTTGTTGTTGTCCGCGTTCTTGGCATTCACTACGAAATATGGCGGTTGGCGGTATGTGTTTGATAAAGACCGTGGAATGGAAGTCCTCGTGCGTGCATTGGGTGGTAGTTATCATATCATCCAGCCCGGCGTTCCATCTGGAATGGCTCCATTGCAATTGACTGATTCGCCAGAAAACCGCGCATTTAATGTGTTGTTGCTTAAAAAATTATTGAGCACGACTGCATCATTGTCGGTAAATGATGAAAAAATCATTGAAAAGGCCGTGCGAGGGGCGTATGCGTTAGATCCTGAATTACGCATGTATCGTCATATCGCGCCATTTTTTGGGGCAAATAAACCAGGTAGTTTGCGGGCTCGTTTTGATCGTTGGCATTCAGACGGGCAGCATGCCTGGCTATTTGATAATGAAGTGGATCATTTCGAAATTAACAATCGGATATCAGGCAAAGACATTGGCAAGTTGTTAAAGCCCGAGCTTCAGGATGTAAGTACACCGGCCTTGATGTATATGTTCCATCGCCTAGGCGATTGCCTGGATTCTTCACCTACAGCGGTGTTTATTCCTGAAGGCTGGAAGGCATTGAGCGATCCGATCTTTCAAGAACAATTAAAGGATTGGAGCAAAACACCGCGTAAGAACAACATGGCCATCATCATGGATACGCAAAGCCCTAAAGAATTAGCCTCCAGTAGTGCGGGCGCTTCGTTGGCGTGTGAGGCCAGCACACAGGTGTTTTTTGCGAACCACAAGGCCGAATGGGAAGATTACGTCAAATTTAATCTGTCTGAAAAAGAATTTCTAATCATTCAAAAAGAGTTGCCAGCCATGGAAGGGCATTATTTTCTCTTGAAGCAAGGGACTAGCAGCGTAGTGGCGCGTTTAAATCTAAAGGGCATGGAGGACGATATTGCTGTTTTGTCTGCTAATTTAGCCAGCGCATTGTTACTCGATGAAATCAGGTCGCGTGTGGGAGATAACTCAACGGACTGGTTACCGCGATACACCCATTTGAATCGGTTATTAACAACGCGCTATAGCAATGACTTTACACGCATGCAGACACATTTTGAACAATTATGGGAGCAATGCGCATGAAGACGAGTCTAAGAAAGCAGATCCTCATCGCCATGCTCCTGGCCGGGTTGCCTGTGTTTGCTCATGCCGATGGGTTTGATATCAGTAAACTTCTTTCTACATTAGGAGATCAATTGAAAGAAATGGCCAATCAATCAACCTTATTAGGGAATGTGTTCGATAATTCAACCAAGCAGCTCACGGCATTGAATGATCAAAAGACACTCATGGAAGACACCCAGAAATTGATGAAAGGCAATTATGGCTATGGATCTAAATTTGATAATCCAAGCCTTAGCACCTGGCAACATGCAGGCAAAGACTGGTCTTCCTTGCTGGGAAGTCCACAATCCGGCGCAAACGACGCATTAACAGCACTTGCCAAACAAATTGAAAAAGAGTTTCCCACCGTCAGTGGTGACAGTATGTTTACGGGCTCAAATCATTCAGAGCAGGCAAAGTTGTTTGATCTGCTGTCAAAAACAACCGCCGCTTCACGCGCCAGTAGTACCTTGGCGTACAACAACGTAGATGCGGAGTTGATGATGTTAGACCAGTTGCAATCTGAAATTGAAAAAAGCCCCAATCAAAAAGCAACGCTGGATTTAATTGCACGGATCCAAATCGAAGAGGCAAAGCTTGTGGCGTATCAAATCAAATCCAATGCGGTGAGTGCGCAATTAACCAGTTTGCAGGCGCAGCAAGAGGTCTCTGATGCGAAATGGACGAATGATTTTTTTAAATGGCACTAAAACAAGAAGGGGAGATGGGCATGAAAAAACTGGAAAAGCATTTCAAAGTGGGGGTCATGGTGGTTCTGTTGGTGTTTGTGGCAGGTGTATCCATTAAAGCGGCACACAATGAATACAAGCATCGGCAACAATTGGCTGAGGCTAAAAAAGAGCGACAAGAGTACAACGAATTTTTTGCGTGGAGAGGAAAATAATGAGGCAGTTAATCAAGGGTATCGCGATGTTATGTGTTCTTTCATTGTGTGCGTGTGCGACAACGCGCCCTGAATTGAAATCCCCCTGTGATCCACGGCAGTGCAAAGACCGTGTCAACGTCAATACTTGGTATAAAGGGTAACGAATATGACCTTTCATCTAACATTGGACAATTTCATCAACGATGTGATCGGTATCGTTGATGAAATTACAGTGAAATTCATTGGGGCGGGATACAAAGCCATTGCTGAGCATTGGATAACCAGCGGACTCATGACTTCTGTCTTATCAATGTACGTGATTTATTTTTTTTACCAGGTTAAATATCACGATATTCCGCTCAGTGAAGCAACCACGCATATTATCAAAATGTGCATGGTCTTTACGTTGGCGACTAACTGGGATGTTTTTGATGTATTGATTTATAAAGTTGCCACGAACGAACCAATTGCTATTTCTAACATGTTGCTCTCAAGCCAAGGGGCAGGTGATGGATCTTTAAATTCAATCTTTGTTAATGGCATGAAAAAAGGGTTTGATTTGCTCACTAGCATGCCCTTTTCAATCAAAGGGGTTGTGACTTGTCTTATTGGCGCAGCATTGCTGATTATTGCAACGTGTCTGTTTACGCTGTCTGCTCTGGGTTTGATCATTATCTCCAAGTTTTATTTGGCGGTTCTTCTGGCATTGGCACCTTATTTCATCATGATGCATCTGTTCAATGGCAGCAAGGGGCTCACTGAAAGCTGGATGAAAGAAATCATCAACAAAGCATTGGTGCCTGTTTTTGTGGGGTGCGTACTGTTATTCACCTCAACTCTAGCTAAAAGCTGCCTAAATATCGGTACACAAGGGATTGGTGCGGATAAGTCGCCTGACTTTGTGGGCATCGTCTTGTATCTGCTGTGCGGCTTATTGAGCCTGTTTTTATTCAAAATTATTCCTGAAAAAACCGCCTCCCTCACCTCATCACTCGCCATTGCAGGAGTTGGACGTATTGCCAATCATGCTGTTGATAAAGCCAAATCGATTGGATCGCGGGCAAGTAAAGGCATTGAAAGCGCCCGCAGCAGTTTTGGGAAACGCCAACAGGCCTTGATGTCAGATGTGCAAAACCGCGCGAGTACACGGCAACAACAAAGCGAGGCAGCACGCGCATCTCGTGCGCGCTCCGGTTATTGATTTATAACAGAAGGAATTATATTGATGAACACGACACAATCTTTACCTGAAAAAAAACAAGCTTATTATGAAGTGGCCGCCAGTTGGCACGATGATATTTTGTTGACAAAAGACAAGCATATTCACATTTATCGCACCCTGTGCTTCGGCCTGTTTTTGTGCCTGGCCATCTCCGTTATGTGCGTCAACACGCTGTTGTCACGTGAAACCGTGCAGCCGTTTCTAGCCCTTATGGATAAACGCACGGGTGAGGTGACGACACCTACTCGGTTAAACGCCCAATCACTAACGAACAATTGGGCAATGATCCGTCATTTCGCCACTAATTATGTTACTGATAAAGAGTCGTATAATTTTCTAAACATCAATGCGCCGTATAAAAATCTGCTGTCCATGAGCGCGCCACCCATTGTGGCTCAAATTGAACAGTATATCCGGCCCAATTTAAATCCAGAAAGCCCTATCAAGATGCTGGGCCAACATCATTATGTGACGGTCACTATTCACTCCATTTCGAAACTGTCATCCAGCGACAAGTTGCTGGACGTGCGATTCACCACAAACACCATCAATACGGCTGACAACAAACTGGAGAAAAGCCAGGAGTGGCGAGCGGTGATGGGGTGGGAGTTGGTGAATAAAAAACGAAGTTTGCAAGAGTTAGATCAAAACCCATTGGGGTTTACTGTCACCCTATATGACAAACAGCCCATTGTTTAACGATTGATTAGAAGAGGATTTCATATGAAAAATGCATTAAAAATAACCGTATTGGCTTGTTTGGTTGGCAGCAGTATTCCTTCCATTGCAGGTCAAACCCCGAAGGGATTGGTTACAGACACGCGCATTAAAATCGTCAATTATGATGCGGACAATGTGGTACACGTGAACACCACCTTTGGATTTGCCACCACTATTGAGTTGCAAAAAGGAGAATACATCACAGAAAACCCTGGCATTGGAAAAGGGGCCGGGTGGGAAATTGCATCAGCCAACTATTCAAATTTGCTGGTGATTAAACCCAAAATTGAAAATAACACCACGAACTTGAATTTCACCACCAACAAGGGGCGTACATACACGTTTTTATTAACAGCATCCTCGGAATCTACGCGCAATACGTTTCGTGTACGCTTTATGTACTCTGACATGAAATTAGGTCTATTTGGTTCGCCAAAGCAAACCTACAACATGATTAAAAACTTTGGCAATCCAACCGAGGTCAACAGCAACTACAGTTTTGCGGGCGACCGATTTACCGCTCCCATTTCAGCCAAAGACAATGGCACCTTCACTTTGCTGCGATTCAAACCTGGCGCACCTATTCCGGCTATTTTAGCCGTTGATTTGAAAACACGGCGTGAATCTTTGGTAAATTATCGCATTCAAGATGGGTACGTGGTGGTGGAAGGCGTTCACCCGCAATATACATTCCGCTTTGGCCCGCATGCCACGTGTTTATTCAACGACAAGGCCATTAATGAATGGCGTAATGATGGCAAATCATAAGGAAGCATCATGACGGATTATAACGAAGACATATCTGACGAAGTACTCGATGGCATGGAGTCTCTAAGCGATGAGCCCATTTTGAAAGATAGCCCACGTTCAAGCAAATGGCCCTGGTTTTTAGCGGCTATTGGCGTGATTTTAGTTGTTTTAATGATCCAATTTGGCGCACGCATAATGTTTTCATCCTTGACGGAAAAAACCAAAACCTTATCGGCATCACATACCCAAACAAGTGATCCAGCTCGTTCGGAGCATGATCTACCTATGCCTGAAGCCCATGCTGTTTCTAGTGACGCACCAGGCCAGCCATTGAATGTAGGGCAATACTTGCAAGCCAAAAGAACACAAGAATCCGATGAGCTCGCACGACTTCGGTTACTTGCGCGAATTCATGCACATGAAGAATCGCAAAAACAAGAAGAGTCCATGATTCAAAGTGCAGCCTTGGTGAGCGTTGGGGTTGGTGTTCAAAATGCAGCGGTGCGGGGTAGTACGTCAACGGATGAGCGCCAACCTGGTGTGTATCAAAATTCAAATACACAATATTTGAAGAGCGTGAGTGGTCAGGGCGTTGAGGAAGTGAATGCCACGATGATGGGCGACTTACGATTCCGAATTTTAAAAGGAAAAGTCATTCAAGGGGTCACAGAGTCGGCCATTGATTCCGATCTGCCTGGCCTGATTCGGGGGCATGTAACAGAGGATGTGTATGGCGCGCAAGGGGATATTCCGTTGATTCATAACGGGGATGAGCTCATTGGTGAGTATCGATCAGGCGACATTAAAAATGGACAAACCACGTTGTACACCGTGTGGACACGCTTGCGATTGCAATCAGGGATCACAGTTAACTTGGATTCATCAGGCAGCGATCCATTGGGTCGTGCTGGCATGAGTGGGCCTGTCGATCATCATTATTTAGAGCGTTATGGCTCGGCCATTTTGATGTCATCGATTAGTGCGGGTGCCGCTCTTGTTGGGGTCAATGGGGAAGATCGGTACAACTCGGTGTCTGTGTTTAGGCAAGGGGCATCGGCCTCATTCGCACAAACGGCTAGTTCAGAATTACAACAAAACATGGCCATTCAAAACTCCATACGACCGCCACAAGGAACCCCTATCAGCATCATGGTGAACAAAGACATTTCGTTTGAAGACGTACTAACCCAGGAAGAAAATCCATGAGCATTGCATTGATGGCCTACTTAAAGCCCTTGTCGCCTTATCTGAATGATGCGGGTGTATCCGAAATTTGCGTGAATAATCCGGGAGAAATCTGGCTTGAAAAAACAGGTCGATTTACGCGTCATGCCGTTCCTGATTTAACTGAAAAGCACTTGCGCCAATTGGCGGGTTTGGTCGCCGAAGACAATTACAAGGATTTGTCAGACACGAAACCGTTGTTATCTGCCACCTTACCAGGGGGCGAACGATGTCAGTTTGTCTTGCCGCCTGCGTGTGAAAAAGGCCGGGTTATTTGCGCCATACGGAAGCAGTCCGTTTTGAATTTAACATTGGATGATTGGGAGACGCGGGGCGCATTTGCGCACGTCAAGAAAGGCCGCGCTCAGGCAGTGCATGATCTGCACGCGCGGCTAAATGCGTTGTACAAGGCTGATCGTTGGAAGGAGCTCATTCAGTTAGCCGTGGAATCAAAATTGAACATTATTATCAGCGGAGGCACGTCAACGGCTAAAACATCGTTTCTTAATTCATGTTTGAAGGCCATTCCTGAGCATGAGCGCCTAGTTACCATTGAGGGCGTTCGAGAGGTGAACATCACGCTACCCAACAAGGTTCACTTGTTGGCCAATGAAGATGAAGACCACGCATTGACGGCATCCGTGCTTGATTTATTAAAGGTTAGCCTGCGTCTGCGGCCTGATCGGATTTTTGTATCAGAACTTCGTGCGCGCGAAGCCTATCCATTTTTACGTGCGTGCATTTCAGGGCATCCCGGCAGCTTGACCACGCTGCATGCTGATTCTATCCCGCATGCACTGGAACAACTGTGTTTCATGCTCAGTGAGGCACCTGAATTGCAACAGGCTCCTGTATCAAGACTGCGTGAAATCATCCGTTCATCTGTGAACATGGTTATTCAAATGGCACGTCTTGATGATGGGAATCGAGTGATTGATGACATTTGTTTATATGGAGATACGCATGCTGTGGCTTAATGGTTTTGCAAGTTTACTTGTGTTGGGTTGTCTGTATCAAGGTTTAAATGCGCGTGCGCAACGCATGGCACGAAAAGTAGGGGTGTGGGTATTGGGTTTAGGCGTGGTGCTTGCGATAGTCTTAAGCATTTGGTGTGCCATTTTTTTCTCGTTAATTGGCTTGCCCCTGAGCTTGGTGCGACCTTGGGGTTTATTGGAATTTATCATACAAACCCAACAGATGAATTTGCTCACGAATGTAGAGTTATGGGGCTTTCCTATTGCAGGTCTTGGTCTCTGTGCCGCTAATATTATTGCGCCATTGCTTGTCCCTTCATGGCGAAACCTGTATGGAAATGCGCATTGGGCAACGGTATCTGAAATCAAAAGGATGGGGTTTTTTAACGAATCAGGCAATGTATTGGTTGGGGATTACAACGGAAAATTACTCCGTTACCAACTGACCAATCATCTGTTGGTCTTTGCTCCTTCTCGCTCTGGAAAAGGCGTTTCGGTGGTGATCCCCAATGCTTTGAATTGGCAGGGATCCCTACTAGCCACGGATAACAAATATGAGATTTTTGATTATACCAGTGGATATCGGCAGCAATCGGGCAATACAGTGTACCGGTTTTCACCTGCTAATAAACATTTCCAAACGCATCGAATTAATCCGCTGGACTATATTGATCGCACAAACCCCAGCAAACGTATCACGGACATTCATCTGATTTTAGATGTCCTGGTCACGGGTTCTGGGGATGAAAACAAAATGTGGACGGAAGAGGCGCGTTCTATCGCCCTTGGGTTATTGCTCTGGCTTATGCAAAGCGACCGACCGTTTACCTTAGGCGAACTGGCATCCATTATAAAAGGTGGTGCTGATTTAGATGCATTTTTAATGCAGGTAATTGAAGACCACACGATCGCGGATAATTTAATTACATTGGATCATGCGGCTTATTTGGCCATACAAAGTTTTATCCAAAAAGCGCCCAAAGAGCAGTCCGGTGTCCGTTCAACCTTAACGTCCATGTTAAGACTTTGGGAAGATCCATTAATCAATGCGGCCACCAGTGCATCCGATGTTGATTTTAGAGACATGCGCAAGCGCCCGATCACGCTGTATTTATCCTTCGGCACAGGGCAAATACAACGCTTGGCTCCCTTAATCAGTTTGATTGTTCAGATTTTTTTAAACGTCATGCTCGATAGCCTGCCAGGTAACAATGAGCCGTGCAAAATCTTGTGCTTGCTGGATGAAATCAACCGATTTGGTCGCATGGACAAATTAAAAGATGGGTTTGGTGATTTGGCAGGTTATGGGGTGCATTTGATGCCCATCATTCAAAACGTAGGTCAATTTTATTCAACATATGGCGGACGTGATAACTCAGACATTTTCTTTCAAAACACAGACTTGAAAATAGGCTTTCGCCAGAATGCGGACACAGATAAACAATTCCTATCCCGTGAGCTAGGGAATAAAACGGTGCGAATTAAAAATCGCAGTTATGGCACGAATCGTGAGGGGAGCAATTACAGCGAAAGCTTGATTGAGCGCCCATTACTCAGCCCGGCTGAGGTGGGTAAATTCCCGGTTAAAAAGCAAATGATCATTACAGGCGATGGCGTGATTCAGTGTAAAAAAATCATCTATTACAAGGATAAACGATTCAAGCATAAGTTATTGCCTGCTATTGATGTGCCAACGGTCGTTCCGCAATTCCCAATCATTGAAGTTAAAAAATCAATCCCCGTGGATGAAGAAATAGCTGCATCGAATGGACGAAATGAATCTGCTCGCCAGATAGGGAAGGCCATTGCGGAAACATTGGCCCCGCTGGTGAATAGCAATATCAAAGAAAACCATCAACGACCTTACTTCCCTGTGGACAAACAGACGGGTGAAGTATTAGGTGACTTGGCTAACCAATTTGAAACGGAAGGAGCATAACCATGGATTTATCACGTACAACACGATTGGCTAAAGCATTCGGCATTGAGACGATGCAATACAAAAAAGCCATTGCCGATCAACAGCAGCTTGAAATTCAATCTAATCGACGTGATGCCTTTTTAAATGGGTCGCGTGAATCCGCCTTGCGCGATTTCCCCGAATTGAAACCTGTATTTGATGTGCAAGACAGTGCGTTACGATTTTATCATGACGTTCTGATTGCAACACCAACCAGCTTAAATACGAATCATAGAAATCAATATCGTGCGCAGTGGGTAGCGCGTGAAGCATTGGATTATTTAAATAAGAACGAACCCATTCCAGCTTACACACGAGAAGGAAGACATGAAGAAGCCGGTTTAAAAGAAGAGGAATTACGCACATTGCGGCGTGAGATGACATTAAGTTATGAAGACAATGCGCGTGTAAACCCGAGCTTGCGTCAGGATGCTGATTCTCGCTACGCCCAATTTAGTGCGCTTTATTTTAATGATGAAAAAAAGGCCATTGAAACGTACCCTGAGCTTGCGCCATTGATCAATCTTAAAAAACAAGCGTCTCGTTATTTTAAAGATTGGGTGAAACACGAGTATGTGGATTCAACCGTCAAGGATTGTTTGCATCGCGCTATTCAAGACATTGCACGCCACCTGCCTGTGCAAAATGCTGAAGAGGTGAAGGCAGACGCGTTGGCCTTACGTTCTTCATTGATTGGAACAGGATCAACAACGCCGAACACAAAAAAACAGCGTGTGTATCAGGTTAATTTAATGCATGAGCTGATTGGTCGCAATGGCATTAAATTAGGTCTTTGGCCTTATAACCCCGATCTCATTGAGCAGACCGATCGCATCAAACGTATCGACAACGAAATCCTCCTCGATCAATGGATGAGCGCATTTAGCACTCAACCGAAAGAGCAGGTATTACACGCATTCCCTCAGTTGGACGTGTTGTATAACAAACGAGATGCCGCGCGCTTGTTTTATAGCGAAAAAATGGCCTCTCCCTTTGCAGAGCAAGCGGCATCCGCGTTGATCTTGCCGGACTTTGATACCCTTCTGCGGGGTGAGGCGCTACTGGCCGTGAGTGAAACAAGCATGGAGACGCATGAGCACATTATGCAATCGATCAAGCATCAACAACAGATTGAAGGAAAAGACACAAGCCTGGTTCAATCTGCTAAACCATTTGCGCACGTGATTGAAAACATTGTTCGGTTGCAAGATAGTCATTTTACAGACAAGGATGCAGCAAATGAGATTTTACATGATCCTGATAGCTGGAACCTGTTGAGTCAAACAGACATGCAGGCGCCCAGTAAAAACCCATTAACAGCGGATGAATTAACGGCCAAAATTCAGCAATTACAGGATCAGCTTGCTACGTTAAATCAAAAAAACACCCCATCAAACCCCGTGATAACAATGCAACGAGAACACGAGTCTAATGCTGTTGATGAGCGAGGCATAGACATGACTGCTGATGAAATGATTTGGCGCGGAGAAAGTCCATCCGTTAATCCGTCGCCAAAGACTAAACGCACCACACTCCATTTGGACTCCTTGCGTTCTACAGCACCTCCGTTGCCTATTTCACATTTATTTAGCTCATCTCACCAATCGAACGTCATTAAACGTGAAGAGCCTGGACAGCAGTGGGATATTCCAGCGATCACCGCAGGATTAAATGCGAAAAGTGAATCGTTGGCTTGTGCGCTACTAGGCGAGCCTGTTGCCCGTAGAAAAGGCCAGCTTCGATTTGGAAGCAATAAAGGCTCGTTAATTGTCACGATTGAAGGCAGCAAAGCAGGGCAATGGTTTGACCATCAAACGGGGAAGGGTGGAAATATGTTGACGTTTATTCAAACTCAAAAAACATGCAATTTCAAACAAGCACTGGATTTTTCAGGCGAATTTTTAAACATGACACCAGAATCTCGTGCTCTTGATGCCGTTGATTTAAGTGATTTAGCTCCTGATATCGATAAAGACAAGCATCGCTCCATTGAATATGCACGGAAGCTCGCCAATAAATCCAAACCATTAAAAGGCACCATTGGCGAAACATACCTTAAAAACACACGAGGAATTGATACGCGAACATGCAGTGATTCAATACGGTTTTTACCGGCCATTAAAGAACCAGAGACGGGTGAATTTCATCCAGCCTTATTGGTCATAGCTAAAAACATTGATGGACGCGTTCAAGGTGTGCAAGCCATTTTCTTAGATAAAGAGGGCGATAAGCTCAAATGTGAAGAGCCGAAACGTTCTTATGGATTAATTAAAGGATCGCTAGTTCCGGTACACGAGGGCGGAAATTTATATGCAGTGGCAGAAGGTGCGGAAACAGCATTATCCATTGCTACCGCGCGCAAGGACATGACGGTGTTTGCATCACTTGGCAGCATTACGAATTTCAGCGCGATGGATTTTAAAACCCAAAGCAATACCTTGATCATTTTTGCCGATCATGATGAACCGGGAAACCCTTCTCACTACAAAATGAATCATGCAGCAGATGAACTCAAGCGCAAAGGATTTAATGTGTTTATTTGTACGCCGGATGAGGTGGGAAAAGATTTCAATGATCTCTTACGTGAAAAAGGGGTGGATGGGGTTAAACAACAAATGAATAACCTTGTTTTGCATGAGTCGAGTCGCACGAGTTTAACAAAAGAGTCTGGAAACACCGGGAGAACGCGCGGAAAAAAGTTCGAGAATGAATACGAACCGGGTCTTTGAAGCTGCTGACTGGAACGGGATGAATCGAGTTCTGTCATTTTGTACAAAACCAATTTTTCAAAAATCAGGTCTGTCATGGAAGCGGCCTAATCAGAACCAGGAGTTACCATGGAAACATTACTTCAGCCGCGCCGCGAATCACAAGCGCATTTTTTACGCAACGAGTCACCAGTCGGTCATGAACAAAGAGACCACTTCTTTTATCACGAACGGCTGTGTCAGTACGCTCCTTATGCTGAACAACATGACGTATACATTGATAAATGCCGTCGTTACATAACCGCGTGTATTTGGCCGCGTCTCGTGGTGATCCGAGTCAAACATGTATTGTCCGCGTTGATGCCACTACTCAATCTGGCAGACGATGGGACATGCGGCACCATATTAAGCGGCGTATCTTCTATTTTAAGCCCGTTGGGGTGGGTATTGCATGGGCTTCGGTTGCTCATCAATACACTTCAACTAGTACAAGAATCCATCCCTGGCGAAGGGGTGGATCATTCTGAAAAAACGCAGGGGTGGTATACGCGGGTTGGTACGCATGTACAGAATCATGGCGTTGCGATGGGTAATGATTTGATTTGGGTATTATCGTCCATAGCTCCGGCCACTATTCGTTTCACGTGTGCTTTTTTTGTGATTGATATCCTTTGGTTATCTGGGCGTGCTTGGCTTGAAATGGCTCGACTAAACCATTTGTTCGATTCGATTGATGCAACAGCTGACAATATTCTGTTGGCTGAACTGACAAAGGAGTGGGTGTTTGAGCAGCGTAAATTTCTGCTTAATTTAGCCAACCTCGTGAGCCTCAGTGCCATTACCATCACGAAGAACTTTGTGCTTCCCACCGTATTGCCGGCCTTGGCATTAAATCCCCTATTGCTCTTAACGCTCAGCCTGTTGTCATTGGCTATCACGATTGCCAGCCACCTACTGGGCAAAGAATTAGCGCGACAAAAGCAAAGCAGTACGCGTGAAGAAACAGACAGACCCATTATTTCAGATAGAAACACAACACGATTGAGTTTCTTTAGAAACCCAGAGCCTTTAAACGAGGAAAACTTTCGACAAACCATTAACGCGACGCGGGCATAATAGGATTCAACATGACTACATCAATCACCATTTTCATTTCAATAGCGGGCATTGCCTACTCCATCACAATGTGTGTTTACGGCGTATCTGATTATCATGCCAAATCAATCGCTTCTGTATACCAACAAGCTTTTGATGATTTTTTTCTGCTCATTAATACCGGTGTGTCTATCGTTGCGTGGCTCCTGTTCCTGAGCACGGCAGGCACGACAACGCCGCTAGTGGCGGCATTTTTCGTGCTGGCAGAGGCTGTGTTTATTATGAAAGAATTAATCAATATAGCATTGTTCTATTGGTACGAAAGGCCAGCGATCAATCTGTTTGCAAGCCAAGAGAGCCAGCGTTATCAAGCACAAATCGCAATTGAGTTTAACGCCCATGAAGAGATGATATGGGTAAATTTGGTGTCTTCCGTATTGCTGACAGGTATCATCGCTGGGTGGTGCCTGATACCTGACAGTCTTCTTGTAGGTGCGCTATCGCTCATTGCAATGGGTATTGTTTATTGGGAAAAATACAACGCGATCCAACGGATCGAAACTGCAATGGAAGCGGCGTTACAAACAACAATTGGCGAAGTGGTTCCTTGGTGGGTGGAGTCGGCTGAACAAATCGATCCGCTGCCATCAAATGACGCGGAGCTTCCTCCCTATCAAAACGAAGATCATCACATACGCGCATCTGTTACAGGATCCCCAAGTCAATCGGGATTTTTCAGCAGGTGCGATGTTCAAAATCGGTCAGGACAAACAGTGAACAACAATAATTCTTACAACCATACCTATATATAGATATGGTTGTAAGTTAATTTCAATGAAACTGAATAAAAAAAGTGACCCTGCCAGTCAATTACCCTATCATAGCAACAATAAACAACAGGGCATTTCATGACAAAGAAGAAAATACAAAATCCACACGACAAGCTTTTTCGTGCATCAATGCAATACCCGGAAGTAGCACGTGAGTTTTTAGAACTACATCTCCCTGAGGCGATAAAAAAAGGGCTGGATTTTGACAGCATCATTACATGCCCTAATACATTTATCGATCAAGAATTGAACCTATTACAATCCGATGTCCTTCTAAAAGCAACAGTCTTCAATGAAGAGTCCTTCCTGTATATATTAGCCGAGCACCAAAGCAAACCTGATCCACTAATGCCGCTGCGATTAATAAAATACATGACGAAAATTTGGGATTTTCATTGCCAACAATCTGATGCAAAAAAATCACTCCCATTGCCAGTTATCGTACCATTGGTGTTTTTTACTGGAAAAGGACAATACACTGCTGCTCGAACACTATCAGACCTTTGCGGAAACCAATCCGAGACAATGCGAAGTATTTTGCATGCGCCCTATTCATTAATTGACGTCAACACTATACCAGAAGACAAATTAACCTCTCGCATGTGGGCAGGAACAATGGAATTCATCATGCGAAATCGTTTTAAACAACACCTTGGCCATGAAATTCAGAAAATTGCTCACAATATAAACCACCTGTTTCTCGAAAAAAATGGCGCTCTTGTGTTAGAATTACTATCATACATTGTTGATATTGATAATGAGCATCGAAATATTCAAGAATTAATGGATATCATGCACAATCAACTATCACCTAACGTGGAGAATGAGATCATGAGTTTAGCCGAAAAATTAAGAGATGAGGGTGCAATAAAAAATAGACTTGAAATTGCACAACGAATGATTGATGAAGGTTCTGAACCTGTTTTTATTGCTAAAGTGACCAAATTATCGATTGATCAAATCAAAGCATTGAAAAAGAAAAATGAAAAATAAAAAAAACGGCATTTTTTAGATGAACTTAATTATCCATACAGATGATTCTGCCATTACCAACAAATCAATAATCGAAAGCCATGAATGGCGGGATCCAATTTCACTAAATTTTGCTTTAACTCCTGAGACTCCGTATCCCATCAACGCACTACCCACAGTTTTACGAAAGGCCGTATCCACTTATCAACAATACGGACAACAACCTTTAGCATTAATTGCCTCCAGTGCCATTGCAAACATATCACTAGCCTGCCAATCACTAGCGAATGTTGCACGCGATCGTTATTTAGTGAGCCCCGTGTCACTTTATTTTCTCACAGCAGGTGTTTCAGGAGAGCGGAAAAGTGCTGTCGATTCAGTCTTTTCCAAGGCCTCCAGGATCTGGGAAAAGGAGATCAGAAAAGAAAGAGAACCTGACGTAACAGCTGCACGAGCACTCCACCACGCGTGGGAGATGGAAAAAGAAGCGCTATTGACCCAGATCAAACGCGCCATGGTAGTCGGTGAGGACAGTGAATATCTAAAAGACCTGCTGGCCATGCTAGTGAAAGAAGAGCCTGAAATTCCATTACAACCCATGCTTTATTTTGAAGATGCAACGCAAGAGGCGTTGGCCGCTGATTTGGCATCCGGTTGGCCAAGTGCCGCATTGTGGAGTGATGAAGCAGGTATCGTGTTAGGTAGCCATAGCATGCAAGGAAATCCCATGCGATTTGTCGCGTTTTTGAACCGCCTATGGGATGGGAAGGTATTCAGTGCGCATCGTAAAACGAGTGAAAATTTTACCCTTGAAGATCGCCGATTAACGTTAAACTTAATGATGCAGCCAATGCTGTTGCAAAAATTGGCGAATCAAGTCACGGGGATCAGTCGACAAAGTGGTTTTTTAGCCCGTTGTCTAATTGCCTACCCGCAAAGTGCCATGGGCAATCGGTTTTACAAAGATCCACCCGCATCACTAGATTTTTTAGCAGACTATGAAAAACGAATCAAGGCTTGCCTAAACCAATCACAGCAGTTAACGCGAGCGGGCTGCCACAAACTCCCAACATTATCTTTTGATTCTGATGCAAAGCAGAAGTGGGTTATATTTTTCAACAGCGTTGAAACCGGATTAAAACCACAAGGCCAGTGGGCTGAAATCAATGATTTCGCCAGCAAAGCCGCTGAAAATGCGGCACGACTCGCAGCCCTATTTCATTTATTTGATGGATGCAGTGGGGAAATAAGCCTAGAACACACTGAACAGGCCATTGAACTTATCCATTGGCATCTACAAGAAGCACGACGACTCCTAGCACCACCACCGATCAGCACTCAGCATGAAGATGCTCAAAAACTCATAAAATGGATTCTATCAAAGGATCTTCAAGAAACAACCCCGCGTTCAATTCAGCAATCCAGTCCGTTGCGTATAAAAGAACAGCGCGACAATGCCATTGCTATTTTAATCGAACACCATTGGATCCGAAAAACAATTAAAAACAAACAAACTATCATCGAAGTAAATCCAAAGGCATTTCTTGATATAAACTAAGATTCCCGGTCAGTACGCTACATTGCTACATCATGATCAATAAAACCTCACTTACAGGCCAATTAATAATTGAAATTGAATTTTCATTATTATATCAGTGCAATCCACACTAAAACGCCTTATTTTTAACCATTATAAATGTAGCAAACGATTGCTACTCAAATGATACTCAACGCAACATTCACGAAATCCCTATATGGGAGGAAAACCTCTGAAATTTACGGTCAAAAACACACTTAAAAGTCAGGTAGGGCGCATTTGGATCATGATCGTTGTCATTCGCTCAAAAAATGTCCGGAAATTAATGAGCTTAGCGGCTAGCCCCCCCCCTAGGGGTCCTGTGTACGAACCCCCAAAAGTGGTCGTTTCATTAAATTGAGCAACAAAACCAATCCTGATAGATTCTTTGTTGTTCTGAGTGTTCTATTTAAAAACCAACTCTGAGGCTAAAAATATCATTGCTTTTCAATAGGTTATCTCAGAACGCCCATTTTTGGGGGTTCGTACACAGGACCCCAAACAATGAATTAATTGGTATTAATTCATTCCGTTTATGAAAGTGGCGTCAGGAAGCACGGACCGTAAGCTGGGGCCGATTAATTAAATTGAGCTCGTATTATTTAACGTTTTACTCGTATGCAATGCTGATGAATTATCCGAAGCTCTATCTGTTGCCCCATGTAATGTAAAAATGCCGCCTATTGGAGGGCTGCTCCTCAGTAATGGGGAGTGGTTACTCGACAATAAGCTCGCCGTTGAAGGACTTGTCAATGACTGTCTTTAAATACATAACTTTCTGCAGAGTTGATGGTGTAATTTCCTGTGTGTCTAGCATGCCCCGCCCCGCTCTTTATGACCAGTAATTATTCGAGAAAACTTATTTAAAAGCAACGCTTATCAAAGGGGGTTAATACCTCGTCCTTTAGGGCGGGGTTACCTTAGCGTAAAGATACGTGTTGGGGGAGGTTCGTTCCTCCTCCAGCACATAATTACTGAGGCCGTTCAGGCCATGCCTTATTGACTAAAAATAAGGCATGGCTCACTGGTATTGAACCATGCCAAAAAACCTAGTTACACACTTTAAAATACACTTCTGTTTATAAAAGCCTGAATCAATGCTTCAAATGAGTTGAGAGCATCGCTGCATTATGTTCAAGTCTGCGGAGTTGCAACGATACATTGATCGCTCTCCACGTCCACGTACTGAGCAACACCGAATAGATTTAGCCGCATTAGTGCTGCATAAGCATTTTTTTGGTCTGCATTGTCTTTTAGCGGGCCATTTTTTCTTGCGAAATAACAGGTGGAATCATGTTTATTGGTTTTTGTATAAAATTTAAACTCCGTGGTTTCTGGATCATAATGTACCGAGTTGCGATATCTATCTGTTTGGGAACCATCCAAAATTTCACCATCATTCAGCTCCCTAGCTAAAGAATGTGTATACGAAAATTTTGGCATTCTGGTGATATCGTCATGGACAACACTTTCCGTACGCACCTCCAATGTTGATACTGTTTCAAAGTCTTTTTTAGCGGCTACTGAAGCAATAATATGTACAAAAACAATGACGGGGGAAAATAATAAGGTCATGACCGCAGCAAGTAATGTACGAATAAATAGGCTGATTAAAAATAAGAACAGCGCTGGTACTTCATATAAAATTTTATAACCTCGAGGCTCATGATCATTACTATCCATGATTATGCCGCCTGGTAATTCAAGCAGTACTAAAAAACCACAACTGAGATAATCAACAATCCCTAAATGCCATGTGCCAGAATCCGCAGGCCTGCCTCGAAAAATCTCAAAAGCATCCCGGAATTTTCCCAGCAGACCACGATTTAAAATTTCTGAGAATGGAGAGCTTGCAGCTGGCGCTATAATAATACTGAATGGATTAAATTTAATTTTCATCTGCTTTTCTCATATAGTATACACCATCCTGCAAGCCAATATAATGTGCTCTAAATCTGTGCAAATTACCACTGGTATTATTACACTCCCCACGTTATAACATGCAAAAATTACGTTGCGCTATTTGTGAGATTATTTATACAGCCCCCTTACCCGATGGCGTCAGCGATCAAAAATATGATGCCAGGTTCATCGCCATGTTAATGATTAACAAATACTTTATGGCCGTGCCGCTTTAT
>CAMAYA010000003.1 GCA_945862275.1 Legionella genomosp. 1
CCCACTTGCGCGCCTTGCATGAGGCATGCATCTACATCGTATATTCGCCGACCCAGCGCCACACGAATGCGCGCCAATTTATCCAATTGGGTCATGCAAGATGCATCACACGCGGCGGGACGCCATAAAATCAAGCGCCATTTAGAATCGGCATTCAAGGCATTCATCACCAGCGGCGGGCGGATAAACTGCCCTTTATTGGTGGTCGCCCCACTCAGCCAGTGGGGATGGAAGTACAAAAAATACGCGGACAACCCAGGTGCCGAAAACAAAAACACCAGTAATAATAAAATGACATAATAACGACGCGTGGGGCTCATAATTTTTTCTTCAAGTTTAAGGCGATAAATAGAATAAAAATAACCAAGGCTATCGCAAACCATTGCAATGCATAGCCATAATGACGCTCAGGAGGCATGGCCACAACGGCCCACTCGCGCACATACCCGAAGTCCGCTGATTTACTGAGGCGAATGATAAACGGATAAACAGATTTATGCAAAAATTTGCTGATTAAATTTGCATCGACCCACTCAACCACTGCCAAATCAGTGCCTTTCTTTTCAAGCGCCTGACCTAAAAGCCATTGTTTGGTAGACGGGTAATACACGCTACCCACCAATGAAACAACACCACGGGGCGTTTCTACCACGGGAAATTGCTGGCGTGTCACATCGGCCGGAACCCACCCCCGGTCTACTAGCACAATGCCGCCGCCGTTTAATTTCAGAGGAGATATGACATCATAGCCAAACTGGTGCTGATGGTGCTGATTGTCCAACAAAAAAATAGCTGGCAAAAATTGGCCTTTCACGCGGAGTGGTTGATATTGGGCCGGTAATGGATGACTAGATACCCAAGATTGTGGGGATTGTTGTGTGAAGGCATTTAAGGCGGCAATCATTTGCTTTTTTTCACCGGCGCGTTCGAGTTGCCAGTAGCCTAAGCGCATGAATAGTGCCATTGCGAAGAGGGTTAGTAAAGTCATCGCCCAATGGGGTTTAAAAGAAACGTGGAATTTAAGCATTGTTTATAACCCAGCCGCGTGGCTTTGAATGGTTGCAATTATCTTTTCAAACGGGGGTACCTCACCAAAATAAATTTCAGTTTTTTTCTGGTAGAGAGCACTGAATTTAGCCATTTCGCCCTGAAGTGACAATTGAAATGCTGGATTTTTTGTTATGTCTGGTTCATCAAGCGTATCAAATTTTTCTATTTTATAGGTTTGATATTCTGGTGTTCGCAGAAATTTCTTTACACGCTCCGTATTAAGAAGCTGATAAACATCGTAATAGTGTCGGATGAAATTAACCGGTGATTCGATATTATTCTTCCTATTCACGCGATATTGGGTCGAAATAGCCTGCAATTTTTCAATGAGCGCATATTCAGGGAGAAAACATTTTACACGATTTGCTTGATTGTTGATGATTTTCACGCCAGATAAAATGGCCTTCTCATAAGCCCACGAACTAATATTTCTAAAATCATAAGGCGTGGTTTTATCAAAACCAACCTTAAAAAGCACCCCCTCTTTCAATGCCATTAACGACGGAAAATGAGATGGATAGGTTCCTCGGATCCCCGCGCTGCACATCTTCGAAACATCATCAAATTCATGATCACGCCGAAAAATCAAATCAGGTATTTCTAATTGATTAGCCAGGCCGTCAAAAAATTTTCTCCTACTTTCAATGTGGTTTTCTTTATTGTGATTTTTTCCTGATTTCAGTTCAAGAGCCATGGGAGGATAAATTTGGATATCGATATCTTCACTAAAACGATGAATAATATCAAAGCCTTTCGACAAGGAGGTGCCACCTTTCAACTCAAAATCAAATCCTTGCTGTTGTAATCCCCAAAGGGCATGCATAACCCAATAATCTTTTTCAACAATACTGGGGTTAATCGCTTTTTCTTCTGAGACGACAAGGAATAATTCTTTGGAATCAGGCAGATCGTGTAAAAACATTTCATATTCCTAACAGATTGATTATCAATTTTTTTGTATGCACCTTCCCATATTTTTCTGCTAGCAGAAGCAATTGCGTAGGATCATAATCAGCTAGCTTTGTTTTAATGCTTGCTTCAAGATGACTGACATCCTCCGTTAAGTACTTTGCATTGTTTAACAAATCAACCAATACAAATTCACGCGTTAATTTTGCGGGAAATCCGTTATTAGGCCGTCTAAAAGCAAATGTTCTGCTGCCCAGTTTAACGTCCCCATGCCGCTCACTGTTATAAACAGCGACCTGATTATATAGCTGCGTCAAACCCAGCCCCAATGCGTTGTAGTCATTCCACGAATACATAAGAAACGGTTTTTTCAAAAAAGCGCCCACCAATGCTTCGTCTGATGGAGGCAACAACCCAAACCGTGAGACGTTGGGTTTATAATAGAGCCCTGGCGCTGGTTTTTTTAATTTATTTTGAGCCACCAAGGCTATTAAGTCTCTATCCAAATTATTTGAATAGGGCAACAGACCGACTCTCCGATAAACAACACCGGATTTCATGTGTGAAAGAACATTGTCACGCTTTAGTGTTTTCATGATTACATCATATGCAATAAATGTATTAATAGCAAACATTTTTATTAAAAATTCATGTAAATATTAGTGTCTGCAGGCAACTGTTTCATCAGCTTTCGATCGAGACGCAGTCGCCCCATGGGAAGCTTGATTGTTCCTCTGATGTAATAGACATGAATAACCGCAATGGTTTGAACACTCATTGACGTCCTCTTTTGCGCATTTTATCGTTTAACAATTCATCAAGCGAGATCAATCCCGCTCTCTCAAATTTCTTAATCACCCCATAACTAACGCCTGAACGCTCTGACAACGTTTTTTGACTTAAATTCAGCGACAGTCGCTTGGCCTGTGCCTGCTTCGCAATGTGGTCAGCCATATCATGCGGAGTGACAAGAAATACAGACATTAAGGTGTCCTTTATATTGAATTTCATGCAATATAAGTTGTTATAGTAGCCACTAAAATAAAATCAAGGGGCTTTGTCTAATGCCTGAATTACCTGAAGTTGAAACCGTCCTGCATGGTTTAAAACCCCATATTGAAGGGGCCATTATTCAAGATGTTGTGGTTCGTCATTATCAATTGCGCTGGCCCATACCATCTACATTGCAAGAAAATTTAAGACAACAGCCAGTAGGTCAATTATCACGCCGTGGAAAATATCTACTGATGCCGCTCAAGACTGGCACGCTCATCATGCACTTGGGTATGTCGGGTAGCTTGCGCATCGTGACCCTCGCCACGCCGCTAAAACCGCATGATCATGTGGATATCATTTTTTCTGAAAAAACCATTCTCCGCTACTCCGATCCACGGCGTTTTGGTGCGTTGTTATGGACCGATGAGAATCCTTACCACCATGTGCGGCTTAAATCATTAGGAGTAGAACCGCTTGACCTGCTTTTCACGGCGCAATACCTCATGCAGAAAGCTGCCTCTCGTCGCATTGCCATCAAGTCATTTATCATGGATAACAAGGTGGTGGTTGGTATTGGCAATATTTATGCGGCAGAGGCATTATTCTTTGCACGCATTCACCCAGCCACACCTGCAGGTTTATTGACACATGCAGAATACCAAACCTTGGTGGAAACCATTAAAAAGGTATTGCAATCCGCCATTGAACAAGGCGGAACGACTATCAAAGACTTCGTAAATAGCGAAGGGAAACCAGGCTATTTCACGCAACAACTAGCTGTTTATGGGCGAGCCGGATTGCATTGCATCCGATGCCAAGCGCCCTTGCAATCGTTCAAATTGGGTGCGCGCAGCACCGTGTTTTGTGCTCATTGCCAGTCACCAGTTAAAGCTTAAAAAAAATCGTGCCGATTATCCCGGCTATTCGTCTTGATTTGATTGGCCGGGTATAAACCCACCACAACGGAATGGCTAGACACATCCAGGTTCCTCAGAAACGAATGCGCCGCAATGGAGACGTTATTGCCAATGCAGCATTGGCCTATCACGGAACATTTAGAATATAAAACGCAGCCGTCACCAAAACTCGGGTATATCCCCGCGATATCGGCCCCTACGGTGACATTCTGATAGACAACCAAAAAATCAGCGTAAGTTGCATTGCCTAAAATGGTGCCTATGGGATGAACGAATAAAAACACGTCGGGCAGTGCGATGGAGTAAAACGCATCCAGTCCGTGAAGGGCCTTATTCAATAGAAATGCCTTTTCAGCCAGTGGTGTAAACCCTTGTCGCCAGGCTTCATTGGAAAGAAAATATAAAAACATAGCGTAATGATCAGAATTCAAATGATGAAAACGTGCCTGGCCGTTCTCAATATAATATTTTTTATGGATCTGAGAGAAACAATGATCCATGCGTTTGATAACGCTGGATAAGATATGAGTTAAACCGCCCATCACATGTTGCCCATCGGGATAAAACGTATCTAGCTGCTTTGCCACGTAGGCAATCAACGCGGGTTGTTCAAGCGATAGATTCATTTGGTTAGCTTCATGGGGATGCCCTGATTTAATAAATAGGAACGCGCGCGAATGGGGTTGTTGTCGCCGAAATGAAACAAACTGGCGCAGGCCACCGCATCCACATGGGCCTCTTTAAACGCGTCTACAAGGTGCATGAACGTGCCTGCACCGCCTGCTACAATCAGCGGTCGATCGGTATATCCCTTCACCTCGTTGACCACCGCCAAATCATAACCGCTCATCATGCCATCGTTGCCAATGGCGTGAACCAAGAATTCGCCGGCTCCTCGTTCAGTCATGTCAAGTACAACGTCGCGCAGCGTGCGTGGGGATGGTTGGGTTCCGCAATGGGTGTGTAGGGCGTAGTTGCCCTCATCCGCCCTGCGGGCACCTTCTCCCGTAAACGGGAGAAGGGAGCTTGTTTTCTTTTTAACATCTAAGCCTACCACGATGCATTGGCGGCCAAATAAGGTGGCGGCGCGGTTAATGAGATCAGGATCAGTGAACGCCGCGGTTGTAATCGCTACTTTATCCGCACCCGCTAGCAATAAGCGCTGAATTTTTTCCACCGAATCAATGCCACCGCCTACGGTTAATGGCATGAAACACTCAGCAGCTACGCGCTTGACCGTTGCTTCCAGCACCTCAAACGAGCTGCCTGCTCGATTGGCATCAATGTCTAAGAAAAACAGTTCATCGGCATTTTGTGCATTGTATATTCTTGCGGCCGATACCGGATCGCCTGTGTCGCGAAACTGGATAAATTGCTTTCCTTTAACCATGCGTGCATTGCTCAATAACAGCATGGGAATGATTCGTTTTTTTAACATGTGCCATCCCATTCACAAAAATTCTCAATCAATAAGAGCCCATTGTCTTGGCTCTTTTCGGGATGAAATTGAATGCCTATCACGTTTTGGTTGACCACAATCGCCGGAAAAAACGTGCCATAATCAGTGTATGCCAACACGTTTTCCTCGTCTGTCGCACTGAAAAAATAGGAATGCACAAAATAAAAATCAACGTGTTTTTTAACTTGATTGAATAGTGGGTGGTCGGCATTAAAAGTCAGTGAATTCCAACCCACATGCGGCACAGGCAGCGGGGGCACATCAAGCAGTTTGACATGGCCCTTGATCAAACCCAGTCCAAATGTCTGCTCGCCTTCATCGCCTTTTTCAGACAGAATTTGCATGCCCAAACAAATGCCTAACAGAGGCTTGTCCTTTTGCGCGTGCTCGATGATGGCCACATCCAGCCCCTGGTTTGTTAGCTTTGACATTGCATTGGCATAAGAGCCCACGCCAGGAATAATTAGATGCGAGCAAGATTGAATGGCTTCTGGCTGATTGACTATTTCAGCATCAAGACCTAAGTGCACAAGCGCGTTATACACGGAATGGATATTGCCCATGCCGTAATCCAATATGCCGATTTTTTTGTTCATTTTTTGCCCGTTAAAAATTGCGGCAAATAACGATTCAGTGATTCAACTAAGGTCGCTGTACGCTGCAGGTGCTGAGGATTATTTTTGTCAAACCGTTTAAAACTAAATAAATCGCCTGGCGCACTAGCGGCCAATATATTGGACAACAAACCATTAATGGATTCATTCGTAATGTTGCCGACGTGATCGCTTTGAAAGGCTTTAATTTTTTCTGGCAGTGTCGCTATCTCACTAAAACTGCTAAATCGTATAAAGCTCACATCATCTGAATAATAGGCATCACTGACAATGGAACAGGAACCAGCGACCGCACTTTGAAAACCGATGGTGCCGGTCATGGTCACTGTAATGGCACATTCTTTAATTAAGCGTGTGGCCGGGGTGCTATAGGGTACCAGCACAACACCTGGTAACCCGTTCAACCGTTGGATTAATTCTCTTTTTCTAAACCCAAATTGCAATGGGTGATCTTTTACGAAAAGGGTATAACCAGCCTTGCCCAAAACCTGACAAATTTCTAAGATGACCTCTTCATTATTCAATAACGATAAATCATTGAGCCAATAGTCCAATGACGCTTCCGGTAAGAGCTGTAATCCGATAAAGACCCGTTTATTGCGCACGGACGTCAGTAGCCTGGCTTCCCATTTATCATTGAAAGCCGCCAATGCAACATAATCACGCCAACGTGGTTTGTGATCCAAGTCATTTAATGCATCCAGGTAATGCAAATTTAATCTATCACGCTTCACGTAACGAACCATTTGATAAACCAGCCCCCGTGCTTTATATAATAAAAATATACGCCAAAAGGTCATCAGGTTGTATTTTTTCTTGTGGCTCACATACGCAGGTGTAAATGTATCATTTACAATTTTCTGTCGTGCGCATTCAATTTCATTGGCGTCAGGATTACGGACGCGAACCAACGCGCCTCGGTCCATAAACATCACTTGATCAGGCACAATTGAGGCCGTCATGCTTAAAAATGGAATGCCATGGGATTGAAGAACGCGCTCTAACACATCCAAGACGTAGCGGTCGATAGTAAAGCTCATCACGAGCTTGGGTTTTTGTTGTGTAATCACGTCATCAAGGGCCAACCGCATCGCGCCAATCATCGACAAAGCATCCGGTTTTGTCAGATTCCGTAACACACGGCATCGACGGATGATTTCATCACAACCCGCAATTGAAAAATGCTGGATTGCAAGATCAGTCCCTTTTTTGTTACGAAGATGGGTATAAAATGCATCGACAATATTAATTGTTCCATCCCCACGCATGTCGCTAACGACACAGGTCGATCGGGTGAAGTCCAACTGGCCTGCCAAATACTGCCACCAGGCATCCGTGCTGCGATACGAAAAAAACATGACATCAATCATAATGAATGCATCCCTCACTCGCCTTCCCTATACCATTTGATGGTATCCCAAACGGGCTTCGCCTTCGGGTTATTTTCAAAATCATGTTCATAGGGAGGTATAGCCATGGGCTTCACAATCGCATTGAATTCATCTTCCGTTAAGCCCACATAGCTTAAAAATACCGACAAGGATTCCGGCTTTTGACCTTCCATTGCATTCCAGGCTTGGGCCTCGTCTTGGGTTATTGTACCATTACGCAATTTAATGGAATTGATTTGCGTAATCCGACTGTAGCCTCGCTTGATGTATTTGATGTAATCCCGCGTGCCTTGTAAAAAGCACTCGATTTTTTCGCCGGTTGTATTCACCTCGTTTGGCACGCCTTCCAACTCATCCGTTTGCCAGCCCAGTTCGGCTTTGATCATGCGGGTATTGGCCTCGTAATCCCAAGGGATAAAGCTGCCTAAACACACAGACGCATAGCCTAATTTTTTTAAGTCACTTAATTTAGGATACGTGAACGGGTTTAAATCACGCCGGTCAATCGGATCTTCTGGGGTGTTGATCATGCCATACATGTCATCGGCAGAAATGCCTAAGTTTCGAATCATATTGAATTTTTTTTCATCTTCGTATTCAATCTCATCGTTCAAATAATCATAATAAGCGGTTAACTCCGCTTGTGGTTCGCCCCAAAAAATAAGTGGCACATTGAATTTCACCGCAATTTGCATGGGGTAAGAATAAATACCCGTGTGGCAATGCCAACAAAAATCTGTTTTACGAACAAACGATTCCAGCATTAGTTTTTTAACAATTCGCCAATTGGGTGTGAAATCAATCACGTCAACGCCTAGGTGCTTAAACGTTCGTTGATTATTATCGGCAATCACTTGCCGCATAAAGCCATGATTGAATCGCACAACGAGGGGTTTGATGTTGTATTCTTTCATTAAATATAGCAACTGGAACGTGCTGTCTTTCCCGCCACTAAACGGGACAATGCAATCGTAATCACCTTTTCCGCGGTATTTTTCTATCAATTGATCGAGCAATTTTTTTCGTGCCACCCAATCAATTTGCTCGTTTTTTACTTTTGCGGAGTTGCAAATATTGCAAATGCCAGCGGCATCAAACTCAATGGTTTCATAGGTTTCCGGCAGAAAACAATTGACACAATGTTTCATTTTATTCGTCATACAGCACCTTTATAAAGTAAAGCCATCATCGACTATTAAATTTTGACCGTTCACACAGGTTGACAAGTCAGACAGCAAATAAAGCAAAGAGCCCACTAAATCCGTTTTATCCAACATCCCTTTGTTTAAACACGCTTGGCGATAAGCATCCAAAAAAATGGTTGGCTGTGCATCAAGAATACCACCTGGGCTGAGTGCGTTTACACGAATGTTTTTCCCTTTGAAATATTTCGCCATGTATTTTGTCAGGTGGATAAGGCCTGCTTTAATGACGGCATATTCTACTGGCATGGTCATTTCTGTATGGTTATAAATATCAAATTTAGGCGCCACCACACCATAAATAGACGCGATGTTTACAATATTCCCATGCCCTTGACGTAAAAAGAACGCCGCCATTTGTTGTGATGTTAAAAAATAGCCGCCCAAATTAAGATTCATGTTCTCGCACAAATCACTGTATTCAACATCCATCAACCGACGTCCATACTGTTTATTGCGCGGGTAGGCGTTGTTAACCAGTGCGTCGATGTGACCGTGCGCTTTGGATATCGATTCTATGGCCTTCAGAATAGACGACTTATCCGTAATATCCAAGTGAACATAGTCGGCGCGCCCCGGGCCCTGTTGTTGATTGACTTGTTCTTTTAAATCAAGGCCAGCGGCATCGTCTACATCGGCAATAATTGCCACTCCACCGTTAGCCCCGATGGCGTGGATGAAGGCGGTCCCCAAGAGACCCGCGCCACCGGTGACAAGAACCACTTTATTGTTAAGAAGCATTAGTTATAACACCTGAATACGGGTTTAATCGCGGCCCCCTGAAGCAGCCCTTCGGTAGATCCCTGTTCGAGCGCTCGCGCGTACACAGGTAGTGCTAAATCAAGCGCTGCGGCTGTTTTTTCTAATTCCACAGCACCATGCCGATAGCTCAACGCAATCCACGGCATCAAAACACCCTGCTTGATCATTTCTTGTGAAAAAAGCGTTCGCAATGGCAACGAGAGCTTGCCCGTCTGATCAAAAGTCGCATACCAAGGTGAACAAGCGACCCCGCCCGCTTTGAAAAAATCTGCAATGCCGGCAATGGCTGCTTTTGAATGAATCAAGTCAATCAGTTTCTGCCCATATTGCCAAATATGTTCGACCACCTGACAGCGCTTCATCAATTCGACCGTTTTCACAAAAGCACCCAATCCAGACATTTCAGCACCATGCGTTGTGGACAGCAAAAATAAGCGTTCACGCCCTTCAAATTCAATGGATCCTAACTCCATGATCTCGCGTTTGCCAGCAACTGCCGCCACGGAGAATCCATTCGCCATGGCTTTGCCAAACGTGCACAAATCAGGTTGTAGATTGTAATAATGTTGTGCGCCTTTCAAATCCCATCGAAAACCCGTGATCATTTCATCCAAAACAAACACAATCCCATGCTTCTTGCATAAACGCTGCACATCATGCAAATACGTTTCACCTGGGTGAGTCAATGAGGGCGCCGGATGTCCAACCGCTGCAGGCTCTAATACAACACAAGCCAATTGATCAGGGAATTGCAGAATCAACTGCTCTAAAGATGCAATGTCATTGTAAGCAAACATTTTTGTGTGTTCAATAATATTGCTAGGAATACCTCGCTTGACCGGGGTTGATGCAATAAACCAATCATCATATGAAAAAAAAGGCTGCTCGGCGCATCGGGCGATCAAGGTTCGTCCGGTGTAGGCGCGGGCTAACTTCACAGCGGCAGATACAGCAGTCGATCCATTTTTGGTGAATTTCACCATATCAATGCCATCGATCAAATTGACCAGTAATTCAGCGGCTTCTAATTCAATCATACTGGCACGCGTTAAATTATTGCCATTTTTGATCTGCGCAAAGGCCGCCAGGTCAATCTCATCTTCTGCGTAGCCAATATTCACAGCACGGAGTGCCATGCCATAATCCAAGTATTCTCGTCCCTTTGGATCGTAAGTATAAGCCCCTTTTCCTCGCATCATGATTTGCGGTGCATTTTCAGGGTACTGATCAAACCCACGTGAATAGGTATGTGCGCCCCCTGGTATAACCTGTAGCAAGCGTTCTTGAAATGAATTGGTCATGTGGGTTCCGATTTTAATAAGGTTTTATGGTGCATCACGGTTTCGACCATTAAAAAATCGAGTAGCGTGTCTATTTCAAGAGACTTCCAAGCAGGCACAATATAAGGCAACGTCGACTCATGATAAAACGTCGCCGTTTCACGGTATTTGTTCACGTCAGAAATATAAAGTGACCCGTCAAAAAAATAAAGTTCTTCCACATCTTGCCTACGCTGCGGACTTCCAAAGCCATCCCGATTAAATGGTTTTAAACGTTGGTTGTCTCCAATGGTCACGCAAAAATCGGGGTGTGATGATCCGACCTTACTGGCCCCGACAATCGATAAACCATCGCTTGCAGCAAGCGCTTCTATTGCTTTATCAATGTCCGATGATTCCGTTAATGGAGAGGTCGGTTCCAAAATCACAATATAGTTGTATTCCCCATCTTGTGCCGTGCAAAAATCAAGCGCATGTAGAATAGCTTCAGAAGACGGTGATGAATCCCCGGCCATTTGGGCCGGGCGAAGAAACGGAACATCCGCACCATATTCTTTAGCAATAGCCGCAATGCTGGCATCGTCAGTGGTTACAACCACCCGATCAACCCAATGAGCATTCAATGCCGCTTTGATGGGCCAAGCCACCAAAGGCATGCCATGTAACAGACGGCTGTTTTTCCCAGGCAATCCTTTGCTGCCACCGCGTGCAGGAATAATGGCCAACACTTTTTTCTGATTAATCATTCTTAAAAATCCATCCATGTTATGTCTTCTTGCGCTTGTTTAAAATCATCCATCCGTCCAATGTCTAACCAGTATTCATGGATAGGGAACATATTCACTGGCCGTCCCTCGTGAATATGGCGCAGGAGTAAATCAGGCATGTCAATCCGCACGTCAGGCAACACGCTGCGTATAAATTCAGGCGAAAGTAAATAAATGCCTGCATTAGTAAATGACCGCTGAACAGGCTTTTCAACGATCGATGTAATTCGATGCCCTTCAAAGCTGATGACACCAAATGGCACGCGGTGCTCATACTCCCGCACGCACACGGTGGCCAAGGCATCCTGCGCATGATGAAAATCCAATAGACTCTGAAAGTCCAATGAGGTCAACAAATCGCCATTCATCATCAATAATGGCAAATTAATTTCATGATGAGGCAATAAACCCAGTGCACCTGCCGTGCCCAGTGGATGGTCTTCGTGGATATATTGAATCGTCACTCCCCAACGACTGCCATCGCCAAAATAGGCGGAGATCATTTCAGGCATAAAATGGGTTGAAATAAAAAAACGATGAAAGCCCGCGTCAATAAATCGTTCTAAAATCAGTTCTAAAATGGGTTTTTCGCCTATTTTTAATAATGGCTTAGGGCACGCATGTGTCAAGGGATGAAGGCGCGTGCCGAGACCTCCGGCAATCAAAAACACTGGATTATCGCGGTGGCGTTTTTTTAAAATGTCGTGCAAGGTTTCCAACCCAACGATGCGATTTTGGCTATCCACAATGGGCAACTGCAAGAGGGCATGCTTTTCCATAGTAGACAGAATCAGCTCGCGACTCCAGTCCTCATGTGCCGTTTTAGGCGTTACACACATGATTTGGTGGACGGCCAAATCCATTGGCATGCGTTTGATGAGCGCATGCCGGATATCGCCATCCGTCACTGTGCCTAATAAGTGTGAATGTGCATCGACGACCAACACAATGCGTTGCGCGCCGCGATCCAACACTTCAATCGCATCGCTCATGGTGGTGTCAGGCAATACCTGCAAAATTTGCCAGTTTTTCATGCGTGCTCCCTATTTTTTTGCTTACGCACTGGAGCAGGCAATACTACCGTTCCGGGATCAATATCACGCACAATAGAAGCGCCCGCCCCAGCAACCGCACTTTCACCTACTTGAATTCCAATGACTATCGTGACACCGCTGGCAATAAAAGCGCCCGTTTTTACATGCACATGGCCGCAAACAGATGCTCCGGGCGCAATGTGCACATGGTCTTCAATGACGCAATCATGATCTACACTGGCTTTTGTATTCACAATCACGTTTTTACCCAAGCACGCATCCACTTGAACCACCGCCCCCGCCATGACTTGTACGCCTTCATCCAAAGTAGCAGACGGATCTACCCACGCGTTTGGATGAATCAACACCGGGAAATAATACCCTTTAGCCTTAAACCGTTCAAACAAGCGCCGGCGAGCATGCTGCTCTCCTACTCCATTCACCAAACCGACTTCGAGTAGAGGGTATGCGGTTATATCATCGCCTACATGAAGGACCGGAATCCCTCGCCACTCATGAGCGCCGGATTCTGTCAGTTCAGGTGCTGTAACACCGATCACCTCAAAGCCATTGGCTTGCAGCAATGACAGCAACACTTTGGCGTGCCCGCCGGCACCCAGTAAGATTAGGGGCTTGTGCATGATTCAAACATCTCCCCTGCGGCATGGCTTTTTGGGCAAGTTGTACCCAACAGCGCCCATAGCATATGAGGCGGCAACCCTCCACCCGTTCTTGCCGTGGTTAAATCATCTCGCGCAATCATTTTTCCGGCAGGAATAAGGCGCGTCGCCACAATCGACTGCCGGGCAACACGCCGTGTATCCCACTCTGACGCCTTCGGTGATTTGACTCCATCGCCCAAGGCTTCCTCCAGCGCACGAATGTCGCCCACCAATTGTTTTAAGCCGGCCACGTCAATCGATGCTGGATGATCAGGGCCCGGTAATGTTCTATCCAGTGTAAAATGTTTTTCAATCACAACAGCCCCTCGTGCGACAGCTGCAATGGGTATGACCAAACCCTCGGTGTGATCAGAATACCCCACATCCAATCCAAATGCTGCCGCCATGGTATCCATCGCTCGCAAATTCACATCGGGCCAAGGCGTTGGGTATTGCGACGTGCAGTGCAACAAGGTGACATGCCCGTGTAATGTTGCGCGGGCATCCGGATTGCTCCAGCACTGCCAAACGTCTTCCATGGACTGTGGCTCTTCCATCACATGCAATGCGTGCGCCACGATGGCCAACCCGGCCTCCACCTCTGACAACGTGGACATGCCCGTTGAGATAATGAGCGGTTTACCGGTTCGTGCAAATTGCCACAACAAGGGCGCATTGGTGAGCTCACCTGACGGAACTTTATACAATGGCAAATGCAACGTCTCCAAAAATCGCAGGCTTTCCTCATCAAAAGCGGTCGACAAAAATTCAATCCCGCATGCGCGCGCATGTGACTGCAATTCACCATGCCATGCTTCGGGTAGTTCTAATTTGGCCAGCATCTCACGTTGGGATTCAGCCGCTGATGTGGTGGATTTTTGATACAGCGCTTTTTCTACGAACGCGCTCGCCAACTTACTGGCCTTAAACGTTTGAAACTTAACCGCATCAGCCCCCGCATCGGCGGCAGATTCTACCAATTGAAACGCGTAATCACGGCGTCCATTATGGTTCACGCCCGCTTCAGCGATGATATACACCGGTTTTTTAATCAGTGGCATGATGAACATCCAAATCATAGAAATGCTTAAAAGTCGACAACTCAACCGATTTCAAAACGGGCAATATCCGGGCTGCTACATGACCATTTCCATAAGGGTTTGCTGCATGGCGACACGTTTCACGAAAATCGTGACTCAACGCTTGACGCAATGTGGTGGCAATCGATTCATAATGGGGTTGTGCGTGCAGCACAGATTGGCTCGCAAGCCGTCCTTGCTGCCTTAACCCAATATTAATGCTGGGCACACCAAATGCAGGCACTTCAATGATGCCGCTAGACGAATTGCCCAACACCACATCGGCATGTGCCACAGCACTCAGGTAGCGCACATACCCTAATGATTTAACCACAAACGCGCGTTGTGGATTCGCTTGGCAATACTGCTCAAGCATTTGAATGATCAGATGCCCGCCATTATCTGCATTAGGGTAAGTGAATAAAATGTGATGCTCTGGGTGATCATCCAATGCCCTCAATACGGCCGCAAACTCAAGCTCAATCGACTCGTTAGCCAAAGTGACTGGATGATACGTCAACAAAAAATACGGCTGCTGCAGAGGGATATCGAGCACTTCTGCCAAATCATGGAACGACAAACGTTCCGTTCGCGCTACATGTTCGAGCCCCGGTGCGCCGACATTAAACACACGTTGAGGCGCTTCGCCCATTTGTATCACGCGTGAGCGGTAGGTTTCTGTTGAGACGAAATGCAGCGAGGCCATTTTAGTTATGGCATGCCGGATAGAATTATCATACGCGCCTAAGGTCAATTCGCCACCATGAATATGCACAATGGGAATATCCATGATCAAAGCCGCTTGCACAATGACCAAGGCCTCAAATCGATCGCCCAATACGACCAATAAATCAGGCTTTAATCGCGCCAATACGTCGGCAAAACCAATGGTGCCGACCCCCATCGACTTCACAATGCCAACGGGCGTATCAGACGACAGCATCATGTCAACGGTGGCGGCCATCTCAAACCCATCGGCCACTATCTCTCGCCATGTTTCTCCATAGTGAGGCGATAGATGCATGCCACTAACGATAACCTGCAATATTAAATCCAAGTCAATTTGAATGGCCTTCATGAGCCAATACAACAACCCATATTCAGCCCGTGTTCCGGTAAAGACAGCTATTTTACGCATCCATTTCTCCCGGTACGACACTGCTGGGTAGATTAACCAGACGGGCTGCTAGCCATTCACTATTCTCCAGTGTGCCGGTAGGTGTTTTATTAAACATGGGCAAATGATTCATCGGCTCCCATACGGGGCGCATCATGACGCCAGCCTTATTTGTGGCGTCCAAGAGGGCGTCACGTTGATGACTGTCCTCGCAAACGACGGCATTCAACCAATAATTACTCCAGCACTCTGCAGGCTCTGTCACAAATTGCATCGAACTGGATTTAAAAAATTGCTCATATCGTTGCGCCAAGCGGCGTTTATTCGCGACAAACGTATCTAGTTGCTCCAGTTGCGCGCAGCCCATGGCGGCATTGATATTGGGCATCCGATAATTAAACCCAATTTCATCATGACAATAAGCAAAAGGATGCGGTTTTTTTGCGGTCGTGGTTAAATATTTAGCCCGTAAAGCCTGTTCCTCGGAGGTTAAAATCATGCCGCCGCCCCCGGTTGTGATGATTTTATTTCCATTGAAACTTAAAATACCGAACTGGCCCAACGTGCCTGTGTGGCGTCCCTTGTAAAGGCTGCCCAACGATTCAGCCGCATCTTCCACCAATTGCAATCCCCATCGATGGCACACAGCAACCAATCCATCCAGATCAGCGGGATGCCCAAAGGTGTGCATGGGTAAACATGCTCTGATCACGCGATTATCCAGACGATGTCGGCATAAGCCCTCATCGTCAATAAAGGCGTGTTCATCCAGCCATGTATCCATTGCTGCCGGAGATAAGCTTAAATGTTGCCTGTCAATATCCAGAAAGATAGGATCGGCATGGCAATAGGCGATGGCGTTACAGGTCGCTACAAATGTCAGTGTCTGGGTTATCACATAATCCCCATCACAGACACCCGCCAGCAGTAGGGCCATATGCAACGCACTCGTGCCATTCACGGTCACAACCGCACTGGGGCTGCCCGTGTATGCGGCCATGTCGCGTTCAAATCGATCGACATATCCGCCTACACTGGAAACGTATGTGGAATCAATGGCATCGAGCACGTACTGGCGTTCTTGCCCTGTAAAAACAGGCGCGTGCAAGGGAATAAAATCATGCGTTCGGTATTGGTCTCGGATGAATTGCAATAAGGACTCAAACATTGTAGATGGTCGCCTTGTATTTAGATAAATTGTTCCCGGCCGTAAACCAATCAATGGTTTTCTGTAATCCTTGCCGAATCGAATACTCAGGTTCGAAACCGGTTAACGCTTTTATTTTCGTATTGTCACACCACAATCGCGACACTTCCGATTTTTCGGGGCGTGCACGTTGTGAGTCAAACACGAATTCAACTGGGGCTTTCATCAGCTCACGAATGATATTTAACGTATCTTCAATCGAAATTTCAAAATTAGACCCAATATTAACCACTTCACCGATTGCCTTGTCACAGCGTGCCAATGCCAAAAATCCTCGGCAGGTGTCGTCGACGTAATTAAAATCACGCGTCGGCGTAACATCGCCCAACTCAATTTGGCGAAGTCCACTGGCAATTTGCGCAATAATGGTCGGAATAACGGCGCGCGCGGACTGCCGTGGGCCATAGGTATTAAACGGCCTGGCAATCGTTAATGGTAAATCAAATGCGTTGTAAAAACTCATCGCCATGGCATCTGCACCGATTTTAGAGGCACTATAGGGTGACTGCGCTTGCAATGGGTGCTGCTCATCTATGGGTACATAACGCGCTGTGCCATACACTTCGCTGGTGGACGTGTGAATCACACGGCCTACGTTGTTTTCCATGGCAGCCTGGCATATGTTTAATGTGCCTTTTACGTTCGTATCCACATAACTATCAGGCGCCACATAGGAATAAGGAATGGCAATCAAAGCCGCCAGATGAAAAACCACGTCCATGCCTTTGGTGATGTGTTTGCAATAATGCGGATCACGCACATCGCCCGTTAAGACATGGATATCACTTAAGCATGCGGTGTCGTCCAGCCAACCCCAGGTATTGAACGAATTATATTGTGACAGGGCATGCACTTGATAGCCTTCTCGCACCAGCAGCTCCGTTAAATGCGACCCAATAAAACCATCTGCACCCGTAATCAAAGCCTTCATCCCAATATCCTTCTCATCAGCCCCGGCGCCGCGTTGCGGGCCTCATGCGGGGTATTCATTAAAAACAAGTCGCGCATCAGCGCCATCAAGCAACCCAAAGACAGACCTAACACCAAGGCAAGAATAAAGACCAATTGTTTTTTGGGCGAAACCGGCTCGCTTGAGCCAGCAATGGCTCCATCCAGGTGAAATATTTTCACATCACCCAGGTTCTCATGGTTTTTTTGCAAAGACGCGTATTCACGCTGTAGCGCGCGCAAGCCTGGGGAAAAAGCATCGTTTGATTCACGCGCAGTTAATGCGTTTATTTCGGCAATCAAGGCTCTGCTGCCACGCATATATAACGAACTGGAGTCGCCAGTCGGTGCATTGAGTCCAATGGAGCGAGCAATTTGCAACGCTTCATTGAGTTGCGTTAATCGATCCTGACGTTCTTGTTCTGAAACCGCCTGAATCAGGCTTATTTTTCGAAGAAGCACGTGAGCCACATTCTTTTTCTGTGCAGACATGATGCCGCTGATAGTCTTCATGGCATTCTTTTCCGCCAAGGCCACGTACCGCGTGACCCAATCGACCGCAAGAGAGGCTGTCGGGGCGCGAACCGTCACCGAGTATTTTGTATTGACCGAGTATTTTTCCGGCGGCTTTCCTGGAGAAAAATCAGGCTCATCCCGCACCAGAAACCGTTTATCAAACTGAGCATACGTCATGCCGCCGAGAGAAGATGTAGATGCGTTAAAAAACGCATGCTTTAGTGACTGAGAGGCCAGTTCTCGGGCAAACACACGGTAAATAGACCTTGAAGTAAACGCGCGCAAATCGTTTCGTTCCAATGAAGAGCGTCCAGCATTAAAATCCACGATATCGCCATCAGTCGGGGAGACGATGTATGCTTTTGCTTCATACAGCGGCGACGTGTTCCAGAGATATAAACTGCCCATCAAGGCACCTAACACTATCACAATCAACATCAACACTTTTTGCCGCCAAAACAGGCCCAGTAATGCGCTTAATAAAAAAAACGCTACTGGACGATTGGGGTCATTGACCGGATGTTCCACCATTGTTTGACTACCCCTTCATAGAAGATGAGTTGCTAATCGGCGCACTCTGCTGGATAATCCGCGATTGCTCATCACTTTATCCATTAAAACATGCGTTTCTCGTGGCTTTATAATTTAAGTGCAATAGGAATACGAGGCATCGGTCTCGTCGCAAAATTTCTATTGGTCTTGTGTTTGGTGCGCTATTTTCAGCCGAGCGAAATGGGATTATACGGGATTATGGCAGCTATGGTAGCATACGCCCTGTTTTTTTTAGGCATGGAGTACTACAACTACGCGTCAAGGACGCTCGTTGATGCCCGTCCTGCCGCACAAGCCATTATCATTAGAGACCAGTTTCTGCTGTATGCCTTTGTTTATTTACTGATGTCTCCTTTGTTTTATGGCCTATTTTACTACAATATTCTGCCGCGTTTTTTATGCCTTTTATTTTTTATCCTGGTGACGGTTGAGCACGTATCCAATGAGTTAATGCGCGTATTAATTGTTTTGTCGCGCCCTTATCTCGCCAACGTGGTTTATTTTATCCGGCAAGGCATTTGGATTATCTTTCTGCTGCCCTTGTTCTATTTCGTACCCGCCAGTCGTCATTTTAATGCCGTTTTTGTGGCATGGATCATCGGCG
>CAMAYA010000004.1 GCA_945862275.1 Legionella genomosp. 1
CTTCATGTAATTTTTCTACCAAAAAGGTATTGAAATTTTTCTCTATCGTTTTGAACGCTTTTTTTTGTTCTTCTTTGCTTAAATCATCACGTTGAGCTATTGTTAGGATCTCTGTACTTTTTTCAGCGAACTCTTCCCTCAAAGCATCAAAACTTTCAATGCCTTCAGTTCCCCCTTTTTTTTTAATTGCGAAATCAATAGGTCTTAAGCGTGATAACATACGTAACAAGGCATTATTGGCTTCGACTACGGGCGCGTCATGTGGCATTCGTTTATCAACAGGAGTGGCTGAAGTTGCATCCCTAACCCACTGTACTTCGTCCCCCTGTAGTTCCAGGGTCGAAACAATACCAAACTGTGCATCATTAACCTCGCGCAATAAGTCCGACATATCATTGTAACTTAAGGGAGTATTCAGATCTAATAATTGCAATTTTAACTTCGTAGGGTTCAAACGCTGCTCAGTTAATTGACCAGGTTTTTCCTCGACTAAATTGCCATCCTCGACTAAATTGCCATATAAGGTTGAATGTTGTTTCCGGGGGACTTTACCTAGACTGTATAATATCTCATTGAATAAAGTAATATCGATGGGAAGTCCCTGATCAAGATAAGCATGTAACGTTCCAACCTCAAGAAGATTTAATTTCACATGCTCTACTTTTTCTAACTCGACATCTTCCTGCGGACTTTGCTCCGGACTTTGCTCCAGACTTTGCTCCAGACTTTCCTGCAGCTGACTTAACCTTTGTTTCAATTGTTCTTTTTGCTCTTCTGAAGAGGGTGTAATCGTTGCGATATAGGGCTCCCTCTTTGTAGATAAATTCGCTTGCGTAATTTGATTGGATCTGTAGACCAATAACGGGAACCATCGTTCATTTACTCTTTTTTCAACGGCCAAAGAAGATTCATTACTCACTTGTTGAATTAATGTTTGAATATAAGACGCTTTGATAGATGTCAGTAATTCTGTAGCCACTTGCTGGGTTCCTAATTCTTTGGTCAGGTTCAGTTTTCCTTCAAAAAACCCTTTGGCTTTAGGAGACAGATCGTTCAAGTTTTCGTTGAAAAGCCCACTTTTCTGTGCTGATTTTACAATCACAACTTTTAGATGATTTTAGTCATCACCCTTCCATAGCTTTACACGATTTAACGTATCCTGCATAACCTCTCGTGATTCAACGAAATCGTCAAACATTCGACTTAATACACCACGTTCACCTCTATTAAAACGGACGAACGTGTTTCCCTTATTTTCATCCTGGACAAAATCAAACTCCTTTTGAAGAAATTCAAACATGTTGCTTTCAAATGATTGCTCAAATAGACCGAATTCAGGACTGTGCTGCGCAGTCTGAGGTTGATTTGAATTTGGCATGATTTATCCCATTAATAAACTCTTTATTTCATTATAGTACAATTTGATTGAATTTGGTATGCGTGGTTAAAACTGCGTAGCAAAATGAAAATGTCATATCGCTAGCAAAGTAGAAATGTCATATCCCGGTGCTATCTTTTAATAATCATTGGGATTAATCATTGGGGTCAGCGTCAATCGATCTTGTTTTAACACGCGCGTGGAGGGTCGCGTAGCAATGGATCCTTGCCTTCTCAAAAAAGACAAACTAGCATACCGGTAAATCACAAACACTACCCTTAGAATTTACCGGTATGTTAGGCCAAACAGTCAATCAAAAACAATTGGTCACGCTCAAATCGTTCTTGTCTGAGCACAAATTGCCTTTAGGGATATTGATTAACCAAGCAGATGACATTCGAATGCTAGCCGAAAATATCATGCAAATACCCGTTCATTATATAGTTTAACCTCACTCAAGCATTCATCTCCGCCGCAATACGCACACCCTGCAGCACCAAATCCGGCAAGTGGTGGTCATACAACCCATGCTTTTCAAACAACGAGGCAAACCCCCCTGTTGCCAATACCAGCACCGGTTGCTCTGGAAACGCCTCTTGTTTAATACGTGAAATCAACTCACGGCATGCGCCCAATGCGCCATAAAACACACCCGACTGAATGCTTTCAATGGTCGAACGGCCAACGGCTTGCTCCACTTTCACAATATCAACCGCGGGTAATTTGGCCGTATTTTTTGACAACGCGTCTACGGCTAAGCGAACGCCTGGCAATATGGCCCCACCTAGGTATGCTTTTTGTGTCGTGATAGCACAAAAGGTAGTCGCGGTGCCAAAATCAATGATAATTAAATTCTTCCCTGGAAATTGTTGCGTTCCAGCAATCGCATTGGCAATTCTGTCGGCACCCACGTCAACAGGATTGCGGTATTTGATATTTAAGCCGGTCTTTACGCCAGCTTGTAATAAGAAAGGCTCCCGCCCAAAATATTTAATGCAAGCTGCACGCAAAGAATAGTCCAGCTGGGGCACCACTGAGCAAATGGCGATGGCCGTGATGGAGTCTGGGTCGCATTTGTTTTCGCGGAGCACCGCTTTTAAAAAAATGCCCAATTCATCCGATGTGCACGTGGATGACGTGTGCCGAAATCGCAAGCTGATTTCATCGCCTAAAAATACGCCCCCGTATATGTGGGAGTTGCCAACATCAATGGATAGCATCATGAATAAAAACTCGATAAGATTGACCGGTTTGAATAACCTACCCCTAACAGCCGTTCACTGCCGTAAATGCGGGAACAGAATCACATCCCGAATGGACGGCGAATCGGTAAACAACATCACCAATCGATCAATCCCAATGCCTTCGCCTGCCGTTGGCGGCATACCATATTCCAGCGCTTCAATGTAATCGCTGTCAAAGTGCATGGCTTCTAAATCGCCTGCATCTTTATCAGCAACCTGCTTTTGAAATCGTGCGGCTTGATCTTCTGCGTCGTTTAATTCGGAAAATCCATTGGCAATTTCACGGCCGGCAATAAAAAATTCAAACCGATCGGTAACCTCTGGATCCAATTCCGAGCGACGTGCTAACGGGGACACTTCGGTGGGATATTCTGTCACAAAAGTCGGTTGAATCAAATGATGCTCAATGGTTTCTTCAAATACAATCATCTGCAATTTGCCCAGTCCATCTGTGTCTTGATAAGCAAAACCCATGTCGTTTAACACGGCTCGACACCCATCAACAGTCGTGATGTTCGCTAGGGTTAAATGCGAGTGATGCTTCAAAATAGCCTCTTTAATGCTCATGCGTGCGAATGGCTTGCCTAGGTCAAGCGTATGCCCTTGATACTCGAGCTGGCGCGTGCCCATCACCGTATCGCATAAGAAATGCAACAATGCTTCGGTAAAGTGCATCATGTCATTGTAATCGGCATAGGCCTGGTAAAATTCCACCATTGTAAATTCAGGATTGTGACGCGTTGAGATGCCTTCATTTCGAAAATTACGATTGATTTCGTACACCCGCTCAAACCCGCCAACCACCAAGCGCTTTAAATACAGCTCTGGCGCCACACGCAAGAACATTTCCATGTCCAACGCGTTATGATACGTCACAAACGGACGCGCCAATGCACCGCCTGGAATGGGATGCATCATCGGCGTTTCCACTTCTAGAAATTGATGTTGGTCCATGAATTGACGCAACGCTTGAATCAAACGCGACCGGATTAAAAACGTTTTTCGACTGGCTTCGTTGGCAATCAAATCAACATAACGCTTGCGATAACGCGTTTCTTGATCCGCCAGCCCATGGAATTTATCCGGCAATGGGCGCAATGATTTTGTTAATAATTCAACACAGTCAGCATGAACGGTCAACTCACCCGTGTTCGTGATAAACAGCTCACCACTGACACCCACGATATCGCCCAAATCCCAATGCTTAAATTGCTCATACAAATCGGGCAGGTCATTTTGACGCAAATAAACTTGCACGCGCCCGGACACATCTTGCAGATGAAAAAAGCTAGCCTTTCCCATCACGCGACGCAATACAATCCGACCAGCCACACGAACCTTGATGGATTTTTGCGCCAATTCATCTTTAGTGAATTTCGCATAGCGTGTACACAAATCATCAGCCAAATGTTCACGACGAAATTGGTTGGGAAACTGAAAACCCTGCTCACGCAAATCCACTAATTTTTGTTTGCGAATTTGATACACTTCGCTTTCATCTAATATGTTTTTATCTAATGTATTGTCTTCAATCATTTGGTTTACACTCCTGCTTTCAAACTGGCTTCAATAAATTGATCCAGGTCGCCGTCCAGCACGGCTTGGGTATTGCTGGTTTCAACGCCTGTTCGTAAATCTTTAATACGGGACTGATCCAACACATACGAGCGAATCTGAGATCCCCAGCCAATATCGGACTTGGTCGCCTCGAGTGCTTGCTGCTCGTCCTGTTTCTTTTGCATTTCCATTTCATACAATCGGGCACGCAATTGTTTCATGGCCTGATCTTTATTCTTATGCTGGCTGCGGTCATTTTGACATTGGACCACAATGCCACTGGGTCCATGGGTGATGCGGACGGCAGAATCGGTTCGATTCACGTGCTGCCCACCTGCACCGGATGCGCGATAGGTGTCAATGCGTAAATCAGCCGGATTGATATCAATTTCAATGTCATCGTCAATTTCAGGTGCTACAAAAACAGATGCAAACGAGGTATGACGGCGGTTGCCTGAATCAAACGGCGATTTTCGAACCAAGCGGTGCACGCCGGTTTCCGTGCGCAACCAACCAAAGGCATACTCACCTGTAAAATGGATGGTCGCACTTTTAATGCCGGCCACATCACCACCCGAACATTCCACCAGCTCCGCCCCGAACCCATGTTGCTCACCCCATCGCAAATACATGCGCAACATGATTTCAGCCCAATCTTGTGCCTCTGTACCACCTGAGCCTGACTGGATATCAAGAAACGCATTGGATTGATCCATTTTGCCTGAAAACATGCGCTGAAACTCCAGCAACGCAACTTGCCGCTCAATGCCCACCACATCTTTTGCCACATCGTGCATCGTGCCTTCGTCGCCTTCTGTACGCGCCATCTCAAACAACTCACTTAAATCAGTAACGGATTGACTTAATTCATGCAACTGATGCACAACACCTTCGAGTAAAGCGCGTTCACGGCCCAGTGCTTGCGCTTCAGCTGGATTGTTCCAAATATGAGGAGATTCCAACTCACGCACCACTTCTTCTAACCGTTCGCTTTTCGTATCAAAGTCAAAGATACCCCCGAAGGGCTAGGATTCGATGATCCAAGTCCACTAACGTGAGGTTGGTTTGATTTACTTCCAACATAAATAACCCTTTATATACCGAACAATAAAAGTCTTATTCTAACGCAGATTGAGCCGAAAGGCCCGGTCTTTTTAATTCAGAACAAGTCGGTGTTAACGTTTTTAAAAAATCTTCTACAGGCAAACAGTGTATGTTATTTTTGAGTAACCGCTCTTGACCCGAATACAACAAAATAGGGGTGGCCTCCGGATAATCCATGCAAAACGTTTTGAGCCCTGACAAATCTTTTTCATGAACCATCGCCGAGTGCTTCACCTCAATCGCATATAATCCAGCTGGACCATAAACAATAAAATCAACCTCAACCCCATGCTTCGTGCGCCAGTAAAATAAACGATTCGGTGCCCCTTGATAATCATTCCAAGCACGCAAATGTTGTAAGACCAACCCTTCTAAGCCCGGGCCATTGATTTCACTGACCTTGTCTAAAAAGCCCGTCATGCGCAAATTTCGATATACACCCGCATCAAAATAATAAAATTTCTCATGAGATACCAATTCACGTTTCGCGCGTTTGGTAAAAACCGGCAGATGATAACTCAGCAATAGATCATCCAAGACACTCAAATACCCTTCAATTAACTTGCGCGATAAAGCACACTCACGCGCAATGTTACTCACGTTAATAATCGACCCATGCGAAAAACTAACCACTTCTAAAAAGCGCGCAAAATCCCCAATGTTTCGAACCAACCCCTCGGCCTTCACTTCTTCATTCAGATAAACGCCCACGTAGGCATTCAACGTATCTAAAACATCTTCACTTTCGATCACAAGGGGAACCAGGCCCACCTGTAGCGCGTTCTCAATGGTAAACGCCTCACCCAGTTCGGCGGCCATAAACGGGTGCATATGACGAACTACTGCTCGACCCGCCAGCAGATCAACCCCCTCGCGTTTTAATTTTCTAGCACTAGATCCCGTTAAAATAAATTGCCACCCCTGCTTTTGCTCAATCAGGCGATGAACCACGCTCAATAATTCAGGTGCTTTCTGAATTTCGTCAATGATAAAAGTGTTGGCTAAACTACCACGCACCACCTCTTCCAATCGCTCAGGGCGCGCTTGGTAAAACCTTAATTCGCTGGGGCTTAATAAATCAATAAAATGCCCTTGGGGATAATGCACTTGCAGCCAGGTTGATTTACCCGTTCCACGAGGGCCAAACAAAAAATAACTTTGTTTTGCGGGAACAAAAAAGCGAGAAAGAATTGGATTCAAGGGAGGATCCTGTAAAATTTAACCTATTAACTCCATTTTATCGGGAAAAATGGAGTTGTAAAGGTAATTTACACACATCACAACTCCGGCAGACGCGCCTTAATACGGTGCGTCGCTTGGCTATGAATTTGCGACACACGTGATTCTGTCACGTTGAGCACATCGCCAATTTCTTTCAAATTCAAATCATGTTCATAATAAAGGGATAACACCAGGCGTTCGTTCTTAGGCAATCCGGCAATAACATGCGATAACCGCGCACGCATGTCATCGTGTTGCGCATTCACATGGGGTTCTGTAGAAAAGCCAATGGAGTCATCTTTTAACACATCATCCGTAATGCCTAAATCATCAAAACCAAACAAATGCGCACCATTTGAATCATTCAACATGTCATGGTATTCCGGAAGCCCTATCCCTAATTCCGTGGCCACTTCCTGATCTTTCGCATCACGGCCCAACCGATTTTCAACCAATTTTACCGCCTTGGAAATCATGCGTGCATTGCGGTATACCGATCGCGGAACCCAGTCATTTCTACGCACTTCATCCAACATATGGCCACGAATACGAATGCCGGCATACGTCTCAAAGGACGCTCCTTTGCTGTCGTCATAATGCCGAACGGCCTCTAACAAGCCCAGCATGCCGGCTTGCATCAAGTCATCCAATTGAATTGACCGTGGCAACCGTCCAGACAAGTGATATGCAATACGCTTCACCAAGAGCGCATGGGATTTGACCAACGACTCCTGTGTTTGTTGATTTAAATGACGGGATGCAGCTAACGCGTCCATGGCGTTCTCCTTCATGAATAGCTCTAGACTCAGTATCGAACATTCCGATGTGGGTATCAACTTAAAACGGTGATTCAACCTGAAGGCCTGGAATTTTTTGAAAATCATCCACGTTACTGGTGAGCACCGCATACCCATAACTGATAGCCGTCGCTGCAATTTGAAGATCATGCGCATTTCGCTTCAAGTTACTTTTGGATCGCAGAAAATAGCTACATAACTCTGCATAAGTCCTCGCTATTTCATCGTTCAATGCAAGGGTCGGGATTTGAGATAGAATGCCCTCAACAAACGCCGTTCTCTTTATTTTATCGCCAATTGATCGTGCAAGATGAACACCTGTTAACAATTCTGACATGGTAATGACTGAAATATAAGCCTCTCCATAATGCTTGAATTTCTCCAAATGCGTCAAATCAAAACGTCCATTTTCAGCATCAATAAAAACATTGGTGTCAATCAAGATTCCCATGGTGACTCTGGCAACGTAGCATTGTCTCGAATTTTTTTTAAGTCACTAGCCATTCTCACGCTCGGCGCGCTCCCAAGATGCGGCAAAGCATGAAAAAAAATATCCAACTGAGAAACCGGGAATCCTTTTTGTGTTGCAGGAACCAACTGCGCTACGATCTGATTGCCCCTCGTAATATCAATCACCTGCCCCGACAATCTCACTTGATCAATCGTCGACGCCAAGTTTCGAGCCAAATCGGTTGCGGTGATGGTTTCTTTTTTATGTATTTTCATCATGCGCCCACTACGTATTATATGTATATTGCATAGTATATGTATAATATATATAATTAGCAAACCACTGATTGCGATTTAAGATTCTATTTTAATAAAACCCATTAGATTTTAGGCCTCAGTCATCGTTTCGCCAGATCGAACCGATAGATTCATCCCCATCTTATCCACAAGATACCCCCATAGTTATTCTCTTGATCTCTGCCGTAAAACACTCTATATTGTGTGTTAAGACGTAAAAACAACTACATGTTGTGTTTTCGAAACATCACATTTTGTCAACACACATCTTCCGCGGAGGCAACCATGTCAGATATTCTTGAGCCAATACAAGCGCTTGCGTACCCTAGGCAGTCTGAATCAGATGCAAACCAGTTCGAATTAAATGCAAATAAACCCGGTTTGTTAAAAACAATCAAGCGAAACGGCAGCGTGGCGCCTTATAATGAAGATAAAATTAAAGTGGCCATTACAAAAGCGTATATTGCTGTTGAAGGCCGTAATGCTGCAACGTCTAACCGTATTCACCAACAAATTGATAACATCACAAAACTGCTGACCGAAACGTTCAAACGCCGCTTGCCGAGTGGTGGCACCATTCACATTGAAGACATTCAAGACCAGGTTGAGCTGACATTGATGCGCCAAAGCCAGCACAAAGTGGCTGTGGCATACGTGCTGTACCGTGAAGAACGCCGCCGTGCACGCGATGTGGAGTTGAAGCAAAAAACCAGTGACGGCAAGACGATGCACATCACCATGCCGGATGGTGGTGTGCATCCCCTGAATATGGACCGCGTGAACACTATTGTTGATGAGGCCTGTCGCGGACTCGCAGAAGTAAATGCCGCCCCTGTCATTAAAGATGCGATGCGAAACCTGTACAATTTAGCAAAACAGGAAGACGTGCATAAAGCATTGATCATGTCTGCACGCGCTTTGGTTGAAACAGAACCCAATTACTCCTATGTCAGCGCACGTTTACTACTAGACAGCATGCGCGCCGAAGCACTGAACAAACTAGGCCTGCAACAAGAAGCCACGTTTGATGAAATGACCGCCCTATATCCTCCCTATTTTAAAGCCTACGTTGCACATGGCATTGCACACGGCATGCTCGATCACAAGCTCGGTGAATTTAATCTAGAACAACTGGGGGCAGCCCTCCTGCCTGAACGCGACATGCAATTCACATACCTCAGCTTGCAAACGCTATACGATCGCTACTTGATTCATGATCAAGGCATACACTACGAATTGCCCCAAGCATTTTTCATGCGGGTGGCCATGGGCCTTGCCATGCGTGAAAAAAACAAAGAAGCCAAAGCCATTGAATTTTATACCCTGTTGTCCTCGTTTGACTACATGTCATCTACACCAACATTGTTCAATGCCGGCACGGTTCGTCCACAATTATCCAGTTGCTATTTAACCACGGTACCTGATCATTTGGATGGCATTTACAGCGCTATCAAAGACAACGCACTGTTGTCTAAATTTGCCGGCGGACTCGGAAATGACTGGACGCCAGTCCGTGCCATGGGCGCGCACATCAAAGGCACCAATGGCAAATCACAAGGCGTGGTTCCCTTTTTAAATGTCGCAGATGCCACCGCCGTTGCGGTCAATCAAGGGGGCAAACGCAAAGGCGCTGTGTGTGCATATCTTGAATGTTGGCACCGTGATGTCGAAGAATTCCTTGAGTTGCGTAAAAACACAGGGGACGACAGACGCCGTACACATGACATGAATACGGCATTGTGGATCCCCGATTTATTCATGAAACGCGTACAAGAAGAGGGTGACTGGACCCTGTTTTCACCAAATGATGTGCCTGGCTTGCATGATCAATACGGCACCGCCTTCGAAACACTGTACGTTGGATTTGAAGAAAAAGCACGCATGGGCGAGATTACTCATGTAAAAACCATTCCTGCGATTAAATTATGGCGAAAAATGCTCTCCATGCTGTTTGAAACAGGCCACCCCTGGCTCACATTCAAAGATGCGTGCAACTTACGCTCACCACAACAGCATACAGGCGTAATTCATAGTTCTAATTTATGCACAGAAATCACATTAAACACGTCAGAAGATGAAATTGCCGTCTGTAACTTAGGCAGTATCAATCTTCCGGCCCACATCAAAGATGGCGAGCTAGATAAAGCCAAATTAAAGCGCACCATCAATACCGCCATTCGTATGTTAGATAACGTCATTGACATCAACTATTACTCCGTTCCTCAAGCGCGCAACTCAAACTTGAAGCACCGCCCTATTGGATTAGGCATCATGGGTTTTCAGGATGCACTGTATGCCATTGGCATGGATTACACATCCGAAGCGGCCGTTGCGTTTGCTGATACGTCTATGGAGCTCATCAGCTATTATGCCATTGAAGCATCCTGTGCATTGGCCCAGGAACGCGGAAGCTATTCAACGTATGAAGGTTCGCTCTGGAGCAAGGGCATTCTACCCATTGATTCCATCAACCTATTGCAACAAGCACGCGGTCAGTATTTAGACCAAGACAAGTCGCAAACGTTGGATTGGGAAAGCTTGCGCGTAAAAGTTCGCACCCAAGGCATTCGCAATTCAAACCTCATGGCCATCGCCCCCACTGCAACCATCTCCAATATCTGTGGTGTCTCGCAATCCATTGAACCAACCTATCAAAATCTGTATGTCAAATCGAACTTATCTGGCGAATTCACAGTCGTGAATCCTTATTTAGTCGCTGATTTAAAGGCGTTGAAGTTGTGGGATGATGTCATGATCAATGACCTAAAATATTTCAACGGCAGCGTGCAACCCATCAGCCGCATTCCCGCCGCATTGAAAACGCGTTATGCGACGGCGTTTGAAATCGACCCCAATTGGCTGATTGAAGCCGCATCTCGCCGACAAAAATGGCTTGATCAAGCACAATCACTCAATATCTACATGGCCAAACCATCCGGTAAAAAATTGCATGATTTGTACTACATGGCGTGGTTACGCGGATTAAAAACGACCTATTACTTACGCAGCTTAGGTGCCAGCAGCGCGGAGAAATCAACCGTGACCGATGGTGCATTGAATGCGGTGAAATTAGAACCGAATACCTGCTCGATTCTTGACCCTGACTGTGAAGCATGCCAATAAATAAGGAGTACCATATGAGTGAAACAATAGAACGTACACGCACTGACACCCCACAGATGGGTGCCACAGGCCTGGAATTGTTAGAAATGGGAGCAAACCGCATCCACGTTGATGATAAGAAAATAATCAACTGCCGTGCGGATCTCAATCAATTGGTTCCGTTTAAATATCCATGGGCATGGGATAAATATTTAACAGCATGCGCAAATCATTGGATGCCAAATGAAATCAACATGAGCGCGGATGTGGCCCTTTGGAACGATCCCAATGGGTTGACGGAAGACGAGCGATTGATTATTAAACGCAATTTAGGCTTTTTTTCAACTGCCGATTCGTTGGTGGCCAATAACTTGGTCTTGGCCGTGTATCGACACATCACCAATCCTGAATGCCGGCAGTATTTGTTACGGCAAGCGTTTGAAGAAGCCTTGCACACACACTCCTACCAATACATCATTGAAAGCTTAGGCTTTGATTCAGCAGAAGTGTTCAACATGTACCGCGAAATTCCATCTGTGGCCACAAAAGCCAATTGGGCGCTTCCCTTCACGCAAAGTTTAGGCGATGCTAATTTCAAAACCGGCACGTTAGAAGACGACCAACGCTTATTGCGTGATTTAATCGCCTTTTACGTGGTTTTTGAAGGCATTTTCTTCTACGTGGGCTTCACACAAATTTTATCCATGGGCCGACGCAACAAAATGGTGGGCACATCCGAGCAATTCCAATATATTCTGCGCGATGAATCCATGCACATGAATTTTGGTATTGACGTCATCAATCAAATTAAAATTGAAAACCCACAACTATGGACCGCCGCATTCAAGGAACAAATCATTGCTTTGATCAAAGATGGCGTCAAAATGGAATACCAATATGCCAAAGACACCATGCCCAATGGTATTTTGGGCATGAATGCGGAAATGTTTGAAGAGTATTTGCATTTCATTGCCAATCGCCGTTTGAACCAAATTGGCTTACCAGAACAATACCCAGGAGCCGAAAATCCATTCCCTTGGATGAGTGAGATGCTGGATTTAAAGAAAGAGAAAAATTTCTTTGAGACACGCGTGATTGAGTATCAGGCTGGTGGTACGTTGAGTTGGGATGACGAGCTGTAGATTTTTCCATTTTAAACCGGGCCGCGTGCGGCTCGGTTTAGGGACTGTAAAAAAATAACTTGAACAGTTTTTTATGTTTTTGGCATGATTGTTAGCATGAAAATTACGGATGATATTCTTGCTTGTGAAGAGCGTAAATTTGCAGCAACCAAAGACTGCTTAACTGAAAAAGGTCGCCGATTATGGTCAGCGGCTGAGGCCATTTCTGGGGAGAAAGGGGGGATGTTTCTGGATTAGCGCCCTTTTAGTAAGGGTTCCATTGATATAATCAATTGCTGTCCCAGAACATTCGCCACTTTTTCTAATTGTCTAAGACTAGGCCAATGCTTAGGATCTTCAAGTCTTGAAACAGCTGGCCATGATGTATTTAAGCTACGTGCTATTTCTGACGTTGTATGATCTCCAGATAATTTTGCCCATCTTATTAATAAAGAAGCCTGGGCTCTCACCGAGGGTGAAATCAATTTTTGATGGCTTGTGCACTGAGAAGGCTGGGGAACGTCGATTCCTTCCTCTAAACGCCCTTCAATCGCTAAAGTTAATGTTTCTGAGGCATTAAAAAATGCTTCGTCTTCACTCTCGCCTTCTGTTATTGCTTCGGGGATGTCAAGAAACTTCACAAAAAATCTATTATCACCTTTATCAAAAGTAATTTGCGCAGGATATAATACATTCATTTTAATTTTACTCCGGTTTGCCGTTCAATTTCAGCTAATAATCCTTTACCGATCTATCGACCGGCATGCACTGGTATAGTTGTCCTTAAACTTCCTTTACCCATACGATGGTGGCTGCCACTGACCCTTAGTATTGTCAAGCCATCTTTTTCTAGTTGCTTGATTATCTCTTTGCCAGTCATGTTGAACCCGCATTTTTTATTTATTATGATATATCAAAAAAGATGAAAGATCCGGCGAAGCGTACATCAATAGAAACCAAAGGGGGCAGGCTCGATTTGATTTATGCATGATTTATTGCCTTTATAATTGCATTATAAACAAATAGCATTGCAAATCGATTGAGTCTGACCCGATTGGTTTCCATTACCAACCAAAAAAGGGCACTATGTTTAAAAAATACCTATAATTGTGCGCGAAAATTGGTGCGTTAGTCAGAATCAATGCTAAGGTATACGCAGAATAGTTGCTGAAACAAGAGGATGTTACGGTTTACGATCGTACCGCGAAGCGGTTTAGTTCAAAAAAAATTTCACAACTGATGGTGAACGTGAAGCAAGAAAAACATGGGTTCCTGAGTATGTTCCTGGAAAAACCCCGGAGAAAATACAACAATTAATCACTACACAACACGCACATTCACTGCAAACCATAGAAGAGCGCTCAAAAGATGAATTGCTTTATGTTAACGACTCATCAAAACTGGGGGATATAACATACCGCACAAAATTTTTCACAGCCTATGAGAGAAATCCTTTTCAGGTTCATATTCGAGGAGGACTGTTTTAGGCATGAAACAGTAAAAGTCGGTCGATAAGCCGGGTTCTGTCGTGGACAACCATTCATCTGGGACAAACGTCACCGTTTGCCTCAAGCAACCTACCCGAATCCCGCACGGGCCGCGCGCTATGACATTGCTGTCACGTGGATTCCTATTTGGTCTTGCTCCGAGTGGGGTTTTCCCTGCCACGCCTGTTGCCAGCCGCGCGGTGCGCTCTTACCGCACCATTTCACCCTTACCCGTTCAAGCTCGCCTTTCGACGAAGCCAGACAGGCGGTATATTTTCTGTGGCACTTTCCGTAGACTCACGCCTCCCAGGCGTTACCTGGCACTCTGCCCTGTGGAGCCCGGACTTTCCTCCCTTTGCAGTTGCAAAGAGCGATTGCCTGACCGACTTTAAGCGCAAGAATACCAGAGTGCGTACCAAAAGCCCAGCGATTATAGTTCGCGCGTGCCAATAAACTCATCATCAAAGTAGCGCTTTAATTTAGTTCGCAATGTTCCACGGCTCACACCCAACACACGTGCAGCTTTCGATTGATTGTAACGCGTCATTTCCATCACCGTACGGAACAACGGCGCTTCCACTTCTTCAACAATCAGTTGATACATATTCAGGTTCAAATCCTTGCTGTTCATCGCGCTTAAATAACTTTTTACAGCACCGACAACATGCTGTGACAACGCTTCATTCGGCAATTTTACTTCTTGCACCATTGCATTCATTTTAATCTCCAATTACATATAAAAACACCCAATCAACAAACTGAACGAGCACCATGGAATGTATATTACCAAAGATCGCGAAGAGTGTAAAGATTGTTTCAAAAACATTCATATATTAACGGAGAATGAAGCGCTATGACGGGAGCTCATCCACCGTAAAACTCTCACCACACCCGCACTGACCGGTTTGATTGGGGTTGTTAAATAGAAATTTTTGATTTAAACCCTGCTTCGCATAATCTACATGCATCCCATTCAAATAGGGATAACTGCCTTTATCAATGCAGATCAACAGCTCTCCTGCCAACGGCAAAATAATGTCTTGCTCCAAAGGTGCCTTCACATAATCCATGACATACGACAGCCCAGAGCAGCCTGTTTTTTTCACCGACAATCGAATTGCTTTGCAATCTGCGTGCTCACTTAGACACAAGACAATGCGAGCGATTGCTGCATCTGTTAATCGAACACAGGGTGTAGACCCATTCGTATATTGCATGACTTCACTCATCATCTGACTCCTTATTTAACATAGACCGAATAGCATCTTGAATTATCACAATGGCCTGCCGCACGTCCTCATCGGTAGTGAACCGCCCCAGTGATAAACGGATTGAACTCTGTGCAAGATGAGGACTCAAGCCTAACGCTCGCAACACATAAGATGGCTGGGTGCGTGCAGACAAGCATGCGGAGGTCGTTGAGACCGCTAAGCCATGCAAGGCTGGGAGCAGCATTCCCCCATCAATGCCTGCAAAACTCACATTGAGATTGCCCGCAATGCGCGTCTGCTCATGGCCATTCAATCGAATGCCCGGAATGGATTTTATCCCGCCCCACAACCGCCGCCGCAAACACAAGATGCGCGCTTGCTCCTCTACCCGCAAAGTGTCTGATAACGCCATGGCCTCACCGAAGCCAACAATTTGGTGCGTAGCCAGGGTTCCTGAACGCAAACCGCCTTCATGCCCCCCTCCAAACGTTTGTGGCTGCAAGCGAATGCGAGGTTTATGGCGCACATACAATGCACCCACTCCTTTAGGACCATAGAGTTTATGGGCTGAAAACGACATCAAATCCACCGGCAAGGTTTGCAAATCTATCGCCAATTTAGCCGCACTTTGGGCCGCGTCCACATGAAACACAATCCCCCTGCCGTGCAATATTTCGCCAATCGCGGCAATGTCTTGAAGCACTCCAATTTCATTGTTCACCTGCATGATGGACACCAACACCGTGTCATCACGCAAAGCATTCTCTAAATGAGATAGGTTTAATAACCCATCCGTTTCTGGTTGCAGGTATGTCGCCTGAAACCCTTCGCGTTCCAATTGATGAAATCCATCCAACACGGATTTGTGCTCTGTGCTCATCGTTACCACATGGCGACCTTTTCGCTGATAAAAACGTGCCGCACCTAAAATGGCTAAATTATTTGACTCCGTGGCGCCAGAAGTAAACACAATCTCTTCTGGAAGGCATCCAACCGCATCCGCGATCTGCTTGCGCGCGCGATCGACCGCACAGGCGGCCATTTGACCGTATACATGATGCACAGAAGCCGGGTTGCCAAAATCACCACTCGGACCTAAATATTGCACCATGCGTTCGATCACACGTGGATCAACGGGTGTGGTCGCCATGTAATCAAGATAAATAGGGCGTTGACTCATCATGTATTCTTCGTTTTGTTGAGTGCTGCCTGCACATTACTCAAAATTCCACGCAGAATATTGACTTCCATGCGTTCCAACTGAATGCGATTGAACATCCGACGCACCCGCTGAAACAATCGCTTTGGATTGGATGGCTTGAGAAAATCGATGGCGACCAACACGTATCGTAAGTGTTCATAGAATTTTTCCACATCCTCCACCGATGCAGGCGCGTCTTGCCGGGTTTCAACGTCTGCCAGGGGCGACAATAGTTTCATCCTTAATTCATAAGTGACAATTTGAACCGCTTGTGCCAAATTCAACGAGCTAAAATTGGGGTTACTGGGAATATGAATGTGATAATGGCAGCGCAATAACTCCTCGTTTGTGAGTCCTGCGTGCTCACGTCCAAACACAATCGCGATTTCAGTGCCATCAGGCGTGCCTGCCACCAGTGCCGCACTTTCATTCGGAGTCAAACCAGACAATGCGATGTCGCGTGCGCGTGCACTCGTGCCCAGCACTAATTGGCACCCGCTTAAGGCCTCGTCCAACGAGTCAGTCACCACCACGTTTTCCAACAACACATCATACGCACCCGCCGACATTTCATGGGCGCGTGGATCAGGAAACGATTTGGGCGACACCAGGTAAAGCCTATGAAAGCCCATTACCTTCATCGCGCGTGCGGTAGAGCCTATATTCCCTGGGTGGGAGGTTGCAACCAAGACAATGCGAATAGAGTTAAATGCCATGTCATGCCATATAGATAGATTGAATGAACAATTATACTCTAAAATGTGTTAGAATCCTGACCTTTCGTAATAAAGAGCTCATTCATGCAACCACTCTTAAATATTGCCATCAGCGCCGCGCGTCAAGCAGGCGACATCATTAGCCGTCACGTTGAACAACTTGAACACATGAAGGTCACAGCAAAAGGAAAAGATGACTTTTTTTGTGAAATTGACGTGAAAGCCGAACAGGCCATTATTAACGCGATTCATAAAGCGTATCCTGATCACGGCATCATGGCTGAAGAAAGCGGCATGCAAAATGAAGATGCTGAGTGCGTCTGGATCATTGATCCGCTGGATGGAACCCGCAATTACCTGCACGGCTTCCCCTTTTATGGGGTCTCCATTGCCTTGCGCATCAAAAATCGCATTGAGCATGCCGTAGTTTACGACCCGCTTCGGCACGAATGCTTTGCGGCCAGTCGCGGACGTGGTGCACGTCTAAATGACCGCAGGCTTCGCGTCTCCAAACAAACACTGCTCAGCGCATCGCTGCTGGGAACAGGCTTTCCTGTCCGCAATACAGTAGCCGCCACGCGCTATTACCCTACCATTGAAGCGCTGTTTGGCCAATGTGCCGGCGTGAGAGGCACAGGCTCTGCCGCGTTGGATTTAGCCTATGTGGCCAGTGGTCGATTGGATGGCTTTTGGAACTTAGGTCTAAAACCCTGGGACATTGCCGCCGGATCATTGCTTATTCAAGAAGCAGGTGGGTTGATTGGTGACATGGAAGGTGGCGAGGCCTATTTGCGGCACGGTGATGTGGTTGCTGGAACCCCAAAAGTATTCAAGGCGTTGCTGCAAACATTGGCTCCTGTGATGAAAGCCAGCTATTATTAGGATTACTCAATATTAAGGCCCTCATCATGCGAATGGATAAGCTCACATCAAAATTTCAAATGGCCTTGGCCGATGCACAATCGATGGCATTGGGCCGAGACAATGGCTGCATTGAGCCGGAACATCTCATCAAGGCACTACTGGACCAAGACAGTGGCACATGCAGGCCTTTGTTAACAAAAGCAGGCGTAAATCTATCGCAGTTGCGCTCGCTGATTGACCAAGCACTTGATCGTCTTCCAAAAGTCACTGGCGGCGCTGGCGATATTCATATATCTAACGCCCTAAATCGTTTGCTCAATCTCACCGACAAGCTCGCGCAAGAACGCAAAGACAGCTATATATCCAGTGAGTTATTTATATTGGCCGCCATCAATGAAGGCGGCGAACTGTCCAAACTGCTCAAACAAGCCGGCGGTCAACCACAATCCATAGCGTGTGACATTGATGAGATTCGTGGGGGAAAAACGGTCAACGACCCCAATGCCGAAGAACAACGCCAGGCGCTGGAAAAATACACCCTCGATTTAACCGAGCGAGCAGAGCAAGGCAAATTGGATCCGGTTATTGGTCGAGATGATGAAATTCGACGCACCATTCAAGTGCTGCAACGCCGTACAAAAAACAATCCAGTCCTGATTGGTGAGCCGGGCGTGGGCAAGACCGCCATTGTTGAAGGCCTGGCCCAACGCATCATCAACGGTGAAGTGCCCGAGGGGCTAAAAAACAAACGAGTGTTGTCACTCGACATGGGCGCTTTGATTGCAGGTGCCAAATTTAGAGGCGAATTTGAAGAACGCCTGAAGGCCGTCCTCAATGACTTATCCAAGCAAGAAGGGCAAGTCATTCTCTTCATTGATGAGCTACACACCATGGTGGGTGCTGGCAAAGCCGAAGGCGCTATGGATGCAGGCAACATGTTAAAACCCGCCCTGGCACGCGGCGAGCTGCACTGCATTGGCGCGACCACGTTGGATGAATACCGCCAATACATTGAAAAAGACGCGGCCCTCGAACGGCGCTTTCAAAAAGTGCTGGTGAATGAACCCAATGTAGAAGATACCATTGCTATTTTGCGCGGTTTAAAAGAGCGCTATGAA
>CAMAYA010000005.1 GCA_945862275.1 Legionella genomosp. 1
CGTGATCCCCACCCATTGCATCAATCGCAATGGTGATAGTCGCCAAGGGAATTACTCTTGTGCTTCGTAGACGGTACCCGACTGGATGATTTTACGGCCACCAATGGTGTATCCGTCTGGGGTAATGTGGTGACGCAAATGACGCTCACCGGTGGTTGCGTTTGTAGACAATGTGGGCATTGTCAATGAATCATGTGAACGGCGCATGTCCCGTCGTGAGCGTGATTTTTTATTCTGTTGTACGGCCATTGTCCTACTCCTAACCAACTTGTTGTCATTAGTCGTGAATTTTACCTGGTTTTTCTCTGGAATCCAAGTTAAATTTTATTTCGTACAATTAAAGTCAACAGCCCATAATAAAATCATCTAATTTGACGGCAAACGGTGAAAACGCTGTAAGAATTTTTTTGTCTTGTGTCAACAACAATCATAAACGACCTTGGCGTTTGGCTTCATTAATCGCATCTTTGCTTAAGCTCCGATACAGATCCTTATTGATGCGATCATAGAGCGGGGTATTTCCATGTTTTCAAACAAATAGATCCAGGCAAGACCATGTTTAAAAAAGAACAATCATTCGAACTGGTCAAGTCTGCAATCAGAAGATCAATTTTTTGATCTCCCACTCGATTTTTAATGCTAGCCAAAAGATAATGTTTCTGCGCCAGAAGCTGATCCCTCAAATGAGCGCTATCCGTTAACAGCAACAAATCGATGTCACCCCCTTTGGTGTCATCACGCACACGGCTGCCGTAAAGGCGAAGTTCAGCATGATTCGCGCCAATAAACGGGGACAAGGCGTCTATGATGCCCTCTACTTCTTTCGGGTGAAGGCGCATTATATGGAATGTTTCAAAGCAATTAATCGAGGCGCTTCTTCTCTCAATCGTTTGAAAAAAGCACTCAAGTCTTTGTCTGTGTATTCATGTGCTGAGATATTACGCAATTCTCGAATAGCCATCCACAAGTCGGTGTTATCGACAATGGATAATTTTTCGCCTTGATGCAGCATGTCTCGAAAGGTTCCATTGAATCCGGGATCTTCTAGTAGAACACAAGCCCTTAAATATTTCATTAAAAATACATCTGCAACGCGGCTAAATCGGGCAGCAAAACTTTCCCAGGTTTCCAGTGTTTCTTCATCTAGCTTATCTAGCTCCGTATGCAATTGAAGCACCTTAGAATAGCTATAGTCCAAATGCCCAATGGCTTTGATGAGCTTGTTTTTTTGTTCTTGAAGAAAGTGCTCTCGTGCAGTCATAACAAACCCAATTTTGGTCAAAATTATTGAGACAGTATATTGAAATATGCCCTCTACTTCCATAGCGTTCAATCAGGGGCTAGATCAGTCGACAAAACCAATCCTTGCTACCCCCGCCACTGCAAATGGCAAAAAAACCACTGCCAAGCATGACATCGCCAACAAGATGGCTAAATACCCCTGCGCAGGAAGCCCTTGCATGACGGCTAAGATCGCACCACTGCCAAAAATCATCACCGGAATGGTCAATGGCAACAAAATCAGCGCCATCAACACCCCCGTCTGCCGCAAGCCTGTTCCAAAAGCTGCTGCCAATGCGCATAGAAATAAAATGGCGGGCGTGCCGCACAGCAAGCTCAGCATCAAAACTACTGTTTCATGCATCGTCAGCGTAAACAAAAGCGCTAGAATGGGGCAAAAAAACAAGATAGGCACTATGGTTACTAGCCATTGCGACAAGACTTTGGCTGCAACAAACACGCTGATGGGGTAGCCCGACACTAGCCATTGCTCAATCACGCCGTCATCATAATCAGACTGAAACAAGCGTTCTGACGATAACAGCATGGCAAGCAAGACGGCGATCCAAACCAATCCGGGCAAAATCGTCCGCAACAAAGGAGCGTCTGGCGGCATGGTCAAGGGAAAAAACACCATGATCATGAAAAAAAACAAGCATGCATTGACGACCATCCGTACCTGGCGCGCATGCACCAAACACTCGCGTGCGAATTGGCGTTTAAATAAGCGAACCACGTCCATCATAAGCAATAATCCTGGCATGGCCTATCGTATAACGGTACAGGCTGATGGGAGGTCAGTATAATCAGGCCGCCTTTATCCAGGTGATCCCTGAAGCAATCCATTAAAATCAAAACGGCGTCCTGATCCAATGCCACCAAGGGCTCATCCAATAACCATAACGATGAGGGTGCCATTAAAAGCCGTAATAATCCTACCCGTCGGCGCGTTCCCTGAGACAACAACCCACACGGTACGTCCTCCCTGCCAATCAAGCATAAGCGTTTGATCAAGGCATCAAACACTTTCGTAGATGGGGCATGCACGTTATAGCGAAGGTTTTCTCGCACGGTCAATAATGGACTGACGCCCGATTTGTGTCCCACATAGCACAGTGCTTGCTGGTATTCCACCCTATTCTTTGTGATGGACTCCCCATGATAGCGAATTTCACCTACTGCAGGTTGCAATATACCGGCCAGTAATTTAAGCAAGGTCGTTTTACCGGCCCCATTGCAACCGCTAATATGCAACAAATGCCCTGCAGACAGACTGAATTGAACGCCTTGAAGAACGGGGGTATCCGAATAATCAAAACCTGCATTGATCACCTCAAGCATACATTACTCTGCCGCCATTTCTGCAGACAATACCGTGGACAATACCGTGGACAAGAGTTTTTCATGCAGCACCTCATCCACGATCACGCGTTGAGAAAAATACAGTACGATAATACTCAAGGGCAAAATCAGCGCGACATCCACAGGAAAACCCACCGCGCCAATGCCCCCAAACGAACCGAGGTACGACAATAGCAATAACGCCAACATGTAACTCGCAAACCAATAAAGACTAGGCCCACAAGGGAAAAGGCTGCGCTTTTGAGAACCTAAATGAATCATAAGCCCCACCAACAGTGCCAAGTCCAATTTCCAGATAATATCAAATCCACACCAATACAACATTAAATTAGACACATAAAAGGCCACGTGTGAGAAAAATAATCCAAAAGAAAGCTTGAACGGCCGTGCCGTTTCCGGCTGCAATGTCCGAATGGCCAAAAAACAAATCGGCCCGATTCCATAAGACAAAATACTGCACGACGACAAAAACGCCACCATTTTTTGCCAACCTGGAAACGGTAAAAAGGACAATGCGCCCACCAAGAAATTAACATAGAGGGTAAGGTATGGAATTCTATATTTATTTAACCGGGTCAACGCTTGTGGCAAATGGTGATTCAGTGCCATGCCATACACAATGCGTGACGTTGCTGCCGTATACACCAACGTGGTCCCAAAAGGCGAGAACATCGCATCAGCCATGAGGAGCACAGCAACCCAGGTCAATCCCACCAATACGGTCAAACCTACCAGCGGGCCGCTGTGCCCTGGGAAGGATAAATGATGCCAGCCATTCACCAAATATTCAGTCGGCACGGCCACCAGAAAACTTAATTGCAACATAAAATACAGAACAAAGCCGATTAAAATGGCGCCTAAGATTGCAATGGGAATATTGCGCTGCGGGTTGACCACCTCACCGGCCAACATCAGCCCATTCTGAAACCCAGTAAAGGCGAATACAATGCCACCCATTGACAAGGCTGAAAAGATCTCATACCACGCCAATGAATCGGTTAAATGCAGCTGAATATTATTAAGTGTAGGCGAGATGGATAGCAACGACACGATTGCCAAACTGGGTATCAAGAATTTGATGATGCTGGCGTATTTGTTGCATTGTGCCAGCAGCTTGATGCCAAATGAATTCAACAACACCACAAAAAACATGATGGATATTGCCACCACGTAACCTAAACCCGACAATTCAAACGCCGCGGCATCTTTCAGCACCAAAGTCGGAAACAAGTGACCCGAGTACTGCAAAATGGCTTGGATTTCAATCGGCGTCATCACCACGTAGGATAACCAAGATACCCAGGCAAACAAAAAGCCTACGTCACGGCCATGCGTGAAACTTGGGTAATTGGTCATGCCGCCAGAAATGGGGAACATGGCGCCTAATTCACACAGCGGCAAGGCAATAAACAACATGAAAATGGCCGCGATGACCCAGCTGATCAACGCGTTGCTGCCAGCGATTTGGGCACTAATAAACGGGCTAAACAACCAACCTGAGCCGACCATGCCACCCGCAGCAGCAATCAATACGTTGGTCCTCGAAATATCCCGTTTTAACATGGTATACCTCCCCTAAATCAGATCTTTTAAAAAATAACCCGTGGCAAGCCCCGCAACCAGGCCAAATAAATGCCCTTCCCACGACACCCCTTTTTTACCAGGGAACACGCCATAAAAAATACCTAAAAAATAATACACACTCACAATCCCCAGCATGATAGACGTAACATTCGCCTGCTGGTAGCTATTCATGAGGAGCAAAGCCCAATAACCCGTAATGACCGCACTGGCACCCACATGCAACCCAGGCTTTGCAAAACACCAAATCAATAAGCCACTCAGCACGGTAATGGCGAGTGTTACGATCATAAAATAGGGCAAGCCATGGATCAATAAAAAATCACTTAAGACCAGTAACGGGATGGTATTAAAAAAAAGATGGTTAAAATTCGCATGCAAGAATGGCGCAAAAAATATCCCCGGTAAACCCAATAGATGCCTAGGCACTATACCTAAAGACAGTAATCGTTTATCGAGTGACGTCAGTAAAAAAAAACCCCATAAAATCAAGCACATCATAGCCAAAATTGGTGCGTTGATTTTGGTCTGATCAATAATCAAAGCTAAACTTGCATTCAACTCATCCAGCATAATGGCTCCCTTCGTGATGAATGCTCATGGTTCACTTTACTTGAAATCAATATAAAATGCACTGTTGCACCACCTCAAACAGGGATTATGGGCGAACCCATTTATGCCCGTGTGAAACCACGCAGTGTGCATATCCACATGGGCGATATTATCGGTAATCTGGCTTCAAGGATAGTAAAATTGTGCGAAAGAATATTTTAAAAAGAAGCTGAAACGCGCTATAGCATTGGATTGTTCAATTCATCCAGAACTGCTGCACCTCACACACCAACCGCCCACGCGCCAACCGAACATCAATCACATCACCCAATTTAACAGATTGGCTATCAGTCAGGACTTGCTGGTGAAACGTTGCAAGCGCATACCCGCGGTCAAGCGTCGCCAAGGGACTCACCGCATGCAACGTGGCCATCTGGGTTAGGAGGCGTTGTTTGCGTTCGGTGAAGATGACCGTCATGGCTTGAATCAAATCGGTTTCCAACCGACGCACTCGCAATTGAGCCTGCTGGTATAACATGCGTGGATGACAAGCTTGGATGCGTGTCATTGCCAAATGGAGTCGATGTTGTTTGTGTGCCAGGTTTTGCTGTAATGCTCGGTGCAGCTGACGATCCAAATAATCCAACGTTTGCCAATGGGTGCGAATCAGTCGGCCGGGAGATGCAATGGTTTGAATTTGATGACTTAACAACAAGCGCTTGTGCTGAATAAAACGTGACATAGCCTTCATGAGCGAGGCTTGAATCACGTTCAACCGGGCCATAAAATCAAGCCAATCAGGCGTCACCGTTTCTGCGGCGGCCGTTGGCGTTGCTGCCCGAAAATCCGCCACAAAATCGGCTATCGTAAAATCCGTTTCATGCCCAATGCCGGACACAATTGGAATGCGGCTATTTGCAATGGCATGCGCCAATTGTTCATCATTAAACGCCCACAAATCCTCTATGCTGCCACCCCCACGTGCCAAAATCAGAACATCACAGCGCGCTTCAAGATTAGCACGCTGCAACGCTTTTATGAGTTGAGATGGTGCTTGCTTGCCTTGTACATCACTGGCGTAAACTCGAATGGGAATCAAAGGGAAACGGCGCGCCAACGTCGTCAAAATATCATGCAAGGCCGCCCCACTGCTGGACGTGATGACGCCTATGCAATCCGGGAAACGGGGCAATGATTTTTTACGCGCTGGATCAAACAAGCCAAGGGCTGCCAGCTTCAGTTTCAAGGCTTCAAATTGTCGGTACAAATCACCAAGACCTGCATCGTTGAGCTGCTCCACAATCAGCTGATAATCACCCCGTGCCTCATATAGACTCAGCTTGCCATTCGCCAACACTTGTTGCCCATTTTGAAAGCCTGTATTGTCGCCCGATGCATGGCGATTTCGAAAATACACGCACCTGATTTGAGCGCTGGCATCCTTCAGCGTGAAATAAACATGCCCAGATGCCGGTTTGATGAAATTCGAAATTTCACCCGCAACACACACCTCTCCCATTTCATGCTCAAGGTATGAACGCACGTGGCGGTTTAGTTGGCTAACGGTTAGCACAGGCATTGTCATGAAAATGCCTGCAAATGCCTTCGTGCCGCCTGCAAATCATCGAACGTGTTGATGTCTTGCAAAGGCTGCACACAGGCAATGTCTACCTTGATTTTGTAACCCGCCCACAAGACACGCAGCTGTTCAAGCGCCTCCATTTCCTCAATCACACAAACCGGCCAACGGACCAATTCCTGCAAAAACGCGGCACGATATGCATACAACCCAATGTGGCGAAATACACCTTGAGCGTTCATAGGATCATCCCGATTCGCCGGAATGCAACTTCTGGAAAAATAAAGCGCATGGTTGTGGCTATCACGCACGACCTTCACGACATTTGGGTTGGCAAGAGCGTCCCCTTCTTCGATGGGCCAGCACAACGTGGCCATGGGGGCCTCGGCCACTGATAATGCATGGGCGACTTGGGCAATCAGTTTTGGCGCTATCAGCGGTTCATCGCCCTGAACATTCACAATAATATCATCCGGCAAAAACGTGCCTTTAGAAACGACTTCTGCAATGCGATCGGTGCCCGATTGATGCGTAGCATCCGTCATGACCACAGATGCACCAAAGCCTGATGCTTCATCAAATATAGCCGCACTATCGGTCGCAATGGTGATGGATTGAGGATGGGCTTGAAGCGCTTGGCGATACACCCGCTCCAGCACTGTCTGACCATGCAATTCCATCAACAATTTACCCGGTAGCCGTGACGATTGAAATCGAGCGGGAATGATCACATGAAAGTCGACGCTCATAGTTGATCTTTTTCCTCTAAAGTCAGCAACCGCGCCTCGCGCTCTAGCATCACTGGAATGCCATCACGAATGGGATAAGCCAGTCTATCAAACCGGCAAATCAATTCCTGCTGTCCTAACAACAGTTTGCCTTTACACAAGGGGCAAACCAAAATGTCCAATAATTTTTTATCCACTGGCGACTCCCTTACAAGATAGGTCAACGACAACATTCGATTGTACCATTTTTTTTTTACAAGGCTATACACACAAAGATCAATTATGATACAATAACGGCTTAATTATCCCAACAAAGGTGAATCATGCCCATACTCGGTCCGGTTGCTGTCCAAAACCCAAAAGGCACGTTTTCTTGGTGTCGCATTGAATTAAACGACCAGAGCGAGATCCAAGCGCTGCATTTGGCCGCGGCAACGGGTGAAGGCATGATGCCAGCACTGGATGAATACACTACGCGCATTCATGCGGATTTTCCAAGTCCATTGCGTGTGCTGGATTCGAGCAATCTATCCGGTATTCAACCCTACTGTTTTGTTATTGATAATAAAGAGCTATACCGTATATATACAGGGCCCCTCGGCGGCATCATCGTAGTACGCGTATTGGCGTCGGATGAGCCCAAACCGATCGGGCGCGCTGAGCGTAATAGAATGATTCAATTAAGCAAAATCGATGAACATGAAAAAGCCCTTCTTGCGCCTGCCCTCATCGAAATAAAATCCACTTTACAGCGTCAATTTCACGACAAAAACCAACTGCGCGTTGATTTTTCAACCGTTGATATGCCTCCGAATACACGTCCATTGAATACACGCCAACGCACTATATTAAGTCACAGTGAATTTTCTCAACTTTGGCTTGAATTAAAACGAGCATCATCGTCACAAGCAGATTATTGTTTGAGTTTAATGGCTGTACTCAATAATAGAGATGATGATAAAGAAACGCTCCGTTTCTTGCGCTTCGCTTTGTGGCCCGATCGTATTAACCAACTCAACGCCTTTTATACAGATGACGCGCGACCGGTCGAAGACCAACCTAGACTAGGCGACGTACACGCCTTGATGGTTCATTTGTTGGTCCAAGAATTGGGTTTTTATAGTCTTCAGCCCTTTGGAGGGACAAAGCCAGGGCTCACGCCGTTACAATATGATTTTATGGTAGGCAATTACCATGCTCAGCTCCCACAAGCCGTTGCCGATGGATATGACGATGCTATTCAGAGCAAAGCTGCACTCATCATCGACGCGCTAAACAACCGAGACATCCAGGGCGACCAAAGATGCCTTGAATATCAATTAAAGCTCGTTTCTGACATTAAAGATAGTTTGCTCGATGATTGCAGAGGCTTGAGGCTGCCTTTTGAAAATCACATCCATTCCTGCGTGATCGATCGATTAACAACCGAACGCGGCGTCAAGAAAGACGCGTTGTATGGGGAACTGGACACGTGCCAACCGAGATTAATCGACGCATTGAATACCCTTTTCAACCAACAAATCGAGCAAATCAAAACCAATAATCCAAGTAAGACGGTGTGGCATGCGCTTCGAGAGGATATGAGCCGGCGGCTTCACTTGTCGACTGATTTAGGTCCGCTGATCCTAGCGCAACTGGATCGCCTGGATCAAGCCAGCCAAAACCGATTGCCGTCATCCTATTGGGGTACGCCAGCAAAAGTAGAAGCGGCCGTGAGAGCCCTTCATACAACGTTATCCGAAGCGCCAATAGGCGAAGATCCAACGCCTTATTTGTATCAGTCTTTATTCAATAAAGCCGATGGAAGCCTATACCATGCATTTTCAAGCCACCGGATGCCTTTTTTTACAAAAGCCGGCGATCCTACACGCGCAATACTCAGCATGAGTTTGGCTTATGCCAAACAAAGGCTTGAGCAACTAAAGGGAACGTCCGCTGGTGACAGCCTGCTTCAAGAAATCGATCGTTTAGAAAGTGCAACGCATTACTATTGGCCCTGGTGTTACAATTCCCAGAAAAAATTGGACGGCATTCTGGATGCCATCATTCATTTGCAACCGGATGTGAAAGACATTTCATTCGAGGTGCTAGTAGACGCTATCCAACAAGAAAGTGAATTAAAAACGGCATTGAATGTACATCGATTTTTCCAGAGTGCATCGCCGACGCATACTTTAAAAACGATACAAGAGGCCATTACTCCTATTTGCCCTCAACCTGATTAAAGTGCAATTCTCGCACATACACCGGCAGCGCTTCTGCAGCGCTGACCGCCTGAACGCCACCTGCACGCACCACGCGAATCATCGCACGTGCGTCTGGGTAAACCAAACGCGGTGTGAGGGCTAAGGCTTGTATGGACTGTGGCCAAAACGGTGCATACGCATCTAACCCAACGCCTGCAATAATGAGCGGTGTAGCAGATGTCCACACCACGTCTTGTGCCGCACTCACCTGCTCTATGGGCGAATCATTAATATGCGTAAAATCAGCCCAATACACTTGCTGCATGCGCGCGTCCAACATGGCAAAAACGTGGCCGTCGGGCTGTAAATCGGTTGCTGTGTAATACACCTCATTGGCAATAGCAGCCAAGCTGCTGACTGGATATAGCGGCAAATCATGCGCATAAGCCAGGGCTTTTGCAATGCTGCAGGTGATGCGTAACCCCGTAAAACTGCCTGGACCACAACCAAATACAATGCCATCCAATTGATTCAATGACAGCGATGCTGCGGTCAGCAATCCCTCGACCATGGGCAACAAGCACATCGCATGCTCGCGCACACTGTGTTTCTCGTCATGAAATAAGGCGTCCCCTACGGCTAACGCAACGGTTGCTCGCTCAGTGGATGTATCAATCGCTAATAATGTCATCATGGGACAGTGCCAACTCGTTAATAAAGGTTAAAACCACTTGCTCGTCTCTTGTTTTTCGCATGGGCGGAAGACTGGCAAAAATCTGCCGTCCATATTCGCGGCCGGTCAACCGGGGATCGGCAATCATCAATACGCCCCGATCGGTGGCATCACGAATCAAACGCCCTACCCCTTGTTTCAAGGCCAACACTGCATTAGGCAAGGAAAGTTCATCGAAACCTGACAACCCACGCGATATCAAGTGATCCATTCTACCACGAATCACAGGATCTGCAGGACTGGCAAAGGGGAGTTTATCAATGATGACGCATGACAATGCTTCGCCCTTTACATCCACCCCCTCCCAAAAAGTAGCCGTACCCAACAAGACGGCATTGCCCAGTTCACGAAAACGGGCCAATAAAATAGGCTTGGCTTCTTCCCCTTGAATCAACAGCGGGTATTTAAACTGCTTGCCGAGCAATTGTGCCACTTGCTTCAACGCGCGATGGCTGGTGAACAAGAAAAAACAACGCCCACCGCAAGCTTCAATAATCGGCAAGGCGCGCGCTAGCAACTCATCGTAATAACGCACATCTTTCGGATCAGGCAAGCCCCGTGGCAAATACAGCACCGCTTGTTCTTTGAAATCAAACGGACTCGGCAGGCTCAGCGTGTCGGCTTTGCCTAAGCCTAAGGGCCGCGTGAAACAATCAAACGATCCCGCCATGGTCAGCGTTGCCGATGTAAAAATATAGGCACAAGGCTTTCGCGCCAGCAAATCATGGAATGAATCCGCAATATCAACCGGTGTAGAATGAAATACAAGGCTTTGTTTAAAGCGCTCCACCCAACAAATTTGATCGTGCTTTACCGCAGCGAAGGCGGTTAACAACCGATGCAGTTCATCCAAACGTGTCTTGCAACGAACCAAGCCCGGTAACTCGTCTAATTCAGCATTTGCCAAGCATAGAACCAGCGCATGGCTGAGTGCCAGCATGGCATCCCACGCCGTAATAAACGGCTTATTGGAGGCCACTTGCACCCAACTCAGGCGATCATCACGACCGGGCAGCGCCATTAAAAGTTGGTCAATGAGTTGATCAAGGGTCGCATTGAGTTGCTTCAAAGGCTGATTAGCCAAATCAAGAATCGGCCACTCACGCAACATATCATCCAAGAGATCACGGTATTGCCGTGTGCCAATGCGTTCGCCGTGAAAATTAGCAGCGATATCGGCCAGTTGATGGGCCTCATCGAAGACCACCGCGTTAACGCCTGGCAGCAATTGTCCAAACCCATCGTCTTTCAAGCGGGAATCGGCAAAAAATAAATGGTGATTGATAACCACCACATCCGCTTCCAATGCGCGCTTACGCGCTTTCACCAAAAAGCAGTCCTGGTAATATTGGCATTCTGTGCCTAAACAATTGTCCGCCGTTGACGTCACGTAAGGCCAAACGGCCGAGTCCTCGGCAATTTCCGGCAATTCCCCGCGCTCACCATGGGTTAATTGGGGCAGTTTTTCGCGAACCAATAAAATTTCATGCGCACACTGCGGCGTATTAAAATGCCCTTCCTCAGCATGCAATGCTGTGCGGTATCGGCATAAATAATTGGCGCGCCCTTTTAAGTTTTGAATCCGAACGGAAAGCCCCAGCGCACGCACCAACATGGGCAAATCTTTTTGAAACAACTGATCTTGCAAGGTTTTGGTGGCCGTTGAAATCAAGGCTTTTTTGCCACTTAATAAACACGGAATCAAATAGGCATACGTTTTTCCGGTGCCGGTTCCCGCTTCTGCAACCAGCATGGTTTGCGATTGAATGGCCGACGCGATGGCGCCTGCCAATTGCGTCTGTTGCTCACGCGCCACAAAACCCGGGATCGCCGTAGTTAAACGGCCCGACTCCCCCAGCATGCGCTGACAATGGACTACAGCATCGTCAACTACTGCTGCTATTTCTCCCACGTTTTTTGCAAATATTGCAGCTTTTCAACGACAGTTTCCCAAGATTTCGCATCCGCTGGTCCATCTTTCTTGACCGTAATATTCGGCCAATCGCTTGCCAACTCGGCGTTCAATGCAAGAAACGGGCGCTGCGCATCCGTTAAATCATCCTCAGACAAAATCGCATTCACCGGACACTCCGGCTCACACAATGCGCAATCAATGCATTCTTCCGGATTAATCACCAGAAAATTAGGCCCTTCATAAAAGCAATCCACAGGACACACTTCCACACAGTCCGTGTATTTGCATTTAATACAGCTCTCGGTAACAACAAAAGTCATGATGCGCTCATAATCACAGAATAAGGTGGGGGTTTATTAAACCACAAGTCCCCATGCTTCACAAAGAAATCTGTGGTTTGAATCCAACCGGTGTTAACACACGATCACGAGCTTCTGGTTTAAACATCCCCTGTCGTTGCAGCAAAAACCCGATATCCTTATGAGCCCGATTGCCGCAGATGTTTTCCTCCTCACTGTGGCGCCGTTTAGAAGCACGTGCGAACGGTTCACCAAATGCTGATAAATAATCACCAATGATGCATTCAGGCAGATTTTGAGCCGCAACTTTCGCGTGATAAATCGCGTCAAAGCGAGGAGGTGGAAACCAATGCATCAAGGATTGAATGGCTTCCAATTGCTTCGCTCGCGTGGCTTGCAATAAAGCCGATTCGACTCCCTTCTGAGTAGGCTGATTTTGGGAGAGTATCGCCAGCCTGCTGAGCACATTGCATTGGTTCTCACTCGCTGCATTAAACAGGGCTTGATCCACCCCCCCTTGAAAACAAGGGCCAATATTCGCATCGGAAATGGCATACGCGATACGGGTGTCATTAAACAAAATCGCTTGTTTAAACGCTTTTGCCATCACCGTATCACATGGTTTTATAGGGCACTGTAAAAAGCAACGCGTGCATTCAAGATCCTTTCGCCTCACGGCTATTTTAAACGCTTGTTCAATGGAATCCCGATCGGGCGAATGGTTCGCATCGCTGCAAAGCATCTGAATGGCATTGGGCGCTCCATGACTCACAGCATGCGTCAGCAAGGTGTTCAAGGTCCCTTTATTCAGCTTGTGTTGTTGATTTAAATAACCGACAACAGCCCACTGATTGCCAATTGCTGCAGAAATGGCCATCGCATCATACGAGTCAGGGCTGTGGACCTGCTCTGTTTCAAGCCACTGAATCAATCCTACATTGCCCGCCATCACCGCATGCTGGAAAAGAGAGCGATCCCCATAGCGTGCCATTCGCCAAGGACGCGGGACATTTGCATCTAATGCTTGAATACAGTGCATTCTAAGACCCGGCTCATCAATGGTCGCGAGCAATTCAAACAGGAGCCGTTCATACGGAGTGACGTGTGCTGCGTCAAACGTTGGATCAATCCCCAATACAGATGTAAATGCATCCAAATCAATGGGCCTCTTTTGCTCCAGAAATGACTTATAAATACGGGTATATAAATTATATTTATCTACAGGGCAAGTCGTATCAAATGGCATAATGCACTGAAGATGTTGTACGTTGGCCGCCGCATGCCGCCAAGTATCCTCAATCGTGATGTAATCCATCGCCTCCACAGCGGTTTCGGTTTGCAATCGAATCAGACTATCCAGTGTTGATTCCAGCGCGCGCGCTTTACGCACCACACAGTCATTTGCACGCGAGAATTTCTTCAGTTTTTGAATGATAGCGGCATCATTGAGTACATATGGATCGTCCAGAAATGCCTCTAATACTGCATCAAACACCGACATGGCAGCAGGCTCGTTCTCAGCTTTTTTGACCCCTCCCAACAACGCCATCAAACATGAAATCAATGCGAATCCGGAAGACGCTTGTTCGCGAAGGCTTTGCAGATAGGCAGCCAAATCCTGAGACTGTATCGAGTTCACTATTTGGGGACAATATGGAATCAAGTGAAAGACACCTCCCTCTCGTCTATTCACTAACGCCGTCAAGGTCTGCTCATTCAGTATCTGGGCTAACGACGATTGCAATGCGGGGTGTTCTTGAAGTCGATTTAATAGGGTTGGAAGTTGTGTCTTCACAACATGATCTTGATTCAAGATGGGCACCAGCGCGTTAACCCAAGCCACGGGGCTCGAGTGCTCACTGCATTGATAGAGTGCGCCTAACAGAAAATCACCGCCAAATAACGCATGCAACCCGTTTAAATTATTTTCTTCAAGCGTAAACCGAAGTGACGATAAGACCGGTGTAATGGCCTTGAGAGAACCGGCATGCTCTTGCTTACTGCCATCCAAAGCATACGACACAAGCCCACCCTCTTCACAACAAACGGTTTTGGCCAAAGCTCTCAGCGAATCGGTTTCTGGAAAGGCTTGGAAAAGATCATATAATTGTTCAATAGGATTGCCTGGTTCACTGAGCGTACTTAAATAATACCGGAAAAAATCTTGCAACAGCGATGTAGATAAAATTTGTTGAGGCGTCACTCCTCTCAATAACAAACAACGCACAAAAGCCGCAAACGCATTGGGCCGATGGATAAATGCACGACCCAGTGGGGCGATTGCTAACACATCCTCTTGAAAACAAAGGGACTGCTTAAACAGAGGCAAAAGTCGCTCGGAAATCTCAATTGCATTCAGCAGTAAATCATCGGTGTCCACCAGATAACTGAAAATAACATCCATGGTCGGCTTTTCTTCGGCCCCATCTAGCGCTTGCTCACAATGGGCTAGGAACTGCTTATACGCCGCTGACTTATGCGCATCCGCAAAACTTCGGTAACTGGAAACGGCCTTTTTCTTCGCGAACTCAACGTCCTCTCGTGTCATGACACGATCGTAATTTGCTGGGACATCTGTTTTGGCGTGTAAAGCAACGAACAAGTCATGCAACATCATGGCGGTCTCCGTTTCATTAACAGTGCTTTAACGAATAGACTATGAAGAGAAGAAAAGCAAGGATGAACGATAAAAATTCGATATAATCATTATAGATGAAAAAGGCGATCATTTCATCACAAACGAACCAACCATGTTTGCAACAACATAATCACCGTAATCAATAACACACCCAACACAAACCAGCGAAAGCTCGCTAGATTGCTGTTCGGTAATTCTTCACGAAACACATTTAACAAAATGGACCCGGCCAAAAAGGCTGTCATAAGCGCCACAAACAATACACGAACCGGATCAAAAACCGCTGATAATAACCAACCTAAAAATAATGAACCGTTGAGAAAAAAACGCCCGAAGTGATTAAATCGCAAGGGGTACATGCGGCAAAATTTTCGGTCCATCAAAACAAAATGCAGTGCCATCGCGAAGGTGAATAATACGGTGTAAGTTATTCCGGTCAATGCACGCAAGGACATGGTATACGTGATCAAGACGTTGTAAATGCAAAACATCACCAAATGCAATCGGTAGGTGAGCCGATTGTCGTTTGTTTTTGCTTGTTTGTGTTCTGCAAATAAATCAAAGCCGTAATAAATTAGAAAGCCAACCAGGGCTACAATATAGATTGAGAGCTCCGTGAATGGGGTGAGCCATTCATTGGCTAAGAGAAATCGACCGATGGGTTTGTTGTATTCCACAAGGTTTGGGAGCATGTCTAAGAAGACATATGCTACTGATACGCCGCCAGCAAACGAAAGAAAGCCTTTTCCTTGGTCTGGTAGCCGGCTTGAAAATCGCGCGCTCAGTGCATGCGTCAAGATGAGGAACAATGTTGCGGCTAATGCGCCCCAGACATATGATTTATTGATCCATAACAAAGGGGACTCCTCCTTAGATTAGTTAAGGATTTCACGTAATTTGATAGGGATATCCATGCTATCGTGAAGGATTGCAAGCACTTGAATTTTTTCAAAACACTGACTGGATGCCTTTTTTAGAAAAACGTAATGACGACCGTAATGAAAAAATTTAACTTGGGCATCAATGCCATCAGGCATATCTCTTAAAAAAGAAAAATCCTCAGCGACCACAGCCAATTTGTCATGTAATCCATCAATATACGTGTCTGCTTGTTCAGCCCCCCAATGCTGGCAAGTATAAATCCATATATTTATTTGCTGTTCATCGGCGTGAGGATGGAAACTGTAAAGCAGTGTCTTAGCCAAAACTATTCCTTCATTCTTTTTCGAGATGTTGCTTTCACATCGGCGGCTGTTACAGAAACAAATTTTTCATCAGAGGTCTCCAGCAATGGCTTCAAGTAATGGGATAACAATTGCATCCCATGATCGTGCTGTCTGATATCTGCACGAATCAGATCGCGCAGATAATCACTTGCGCTAGAGTACCTTCCCACACCCACTTGATCGGTTACCCAGGACCTTAACTGCTCAGGCAAAGATACATTTAAAGTAGCCATATTCATCCCATATCAACAATAAACACTTAAATATTAGCATAAATTGCCAATAATCGCACGTTTCATCACAAACGAACCACCCCCACATCGGATTTTTTGTGGGTAATGGTAAGGCTAGGCATCATCCCCGTAATACTCAACCCCAATTTTAATACGCTCACGTGTTTTCTCTTTACGCCAGGCATTGGTGTCGCGCAAGGAATACACGCAGCCACAATATTCTTGTTTGTAAAAATTTTCGCGTTTGGCAATCTCATACATACGCGAAGACCCGCCATTTTTTCGCCAATTATAGGTCCAGTATTCGATGTTAGGGTAACGGCTCGCGGCGCGCACGCCGGAATCGTTGATTTGATTCATATCCTTCCAACGGGAAATGCCGAGCGAACTACAAATCACGGGAAACCCGTGCTCATGCGCATACAAGGCTGTGCGCTCAAAGCGCATGTCAAAACAGGCGGTACAACGCTTCCCGCGTTCAGGTTCCCACTCCATTCCTTTGATGCGTTCAAACCAATTGTCTTTGTCATAATCTGCGTCTATAAACGGGATGTTGTGTTTTTCAGCAAACGCGACATTTTCCTGTTTTCTGATTTCATATTCTTGAATAGGATGAATATTGGGATTATAAAAAAAGATAGAGAAATCAATGCCGGATACCACCAACGCTTCCATCACTTCGCCCGAACATGGCGCACAGCATGAATGTAATAGTAACTTATCAGCCCCATTGGGTAGGGTTAATTGTTCACGCTCTATCATTTTTTTACACCCGGCAATTTAATAAAATGCTCACGATAATACACTAACTCCGCAATCGAGTCTTTAATGTCGCTCATCGCCTCATGTTTCGATTCTTTTTTTGCACCACTTAATAATTGCGGATGCCAACGCCGAACGAGCTCTTTTATCGTGCTGACATCCAAATTTCGGTAATGAAAAAAGGCCGCCAACGTGGGCATGTAATTGCATAAAAATCGCCGGTCTTGGCAAATGCTGTTCCCGCACATCGGAGACTTGCCTTTGTCCACGTATGGCATCAAAAAATCAATCGTGGCCTGCTCGGCAAGGGCTTCTGTCACGCCACTATCCCGCATGCGTGTCACCAGACCGGATTTGTTATGCTGGCGTGTATTCCACTCATCCATGCCTTCAATGCGTGATTCATCTTGTCGAATAGCAAACACCGGACCTTCAGCTAATACATTTAAATGAGCATCCGTTACCAGGGTTGCAATCTCGATGATGCAATCCCCTTCCGGACATAAGCCCGTCATTTCCAAATCAATCCAAATTAAATTATGTTTGTCTTTCATTATTTTTCCAGTAACAAATCGTTTACACGCATCACGCGACGTTCGTGCAAAGCTACTTTAATAGCAGCCCCTTGATGCCCATCTTCAATGCATATTGAAGCATTTATTTTAGTGCATTCTCCCAATAAATGGCGCCAAAAGTGCGGCTGCTGATAATCAACTGCGCGCCCAACACCCACCGCATCGGCTTCACATACCTGTAATAATTTTTCAAAACCTTCCGGCCGACGAAATGCATCCGCACGTTCCAATGTACGAACAACGACTTCTGCATCCAAGTCATACACTTGGTGGATGGCGGTATGAAATCGTGCCGCCATTAAAGCCAATTGACCGTAATCAGCAGGAATTCGCAAACGCTGGCAAAGGGCTTCGATAATCGGCAAGCCCGCTTGATCATGCCCTGGATGGGAGGGCCATTCAGCAGCAGGAGTGCATGCTTTGCCTAAGTCGTGTACTAGCGCTGCAAACCGAACCATTGGATCATCCGACAATCCGACTGCTGCCTTCAACGCCATAACGCTGTGAATGCCTGAGTCAATTTCAGGGTGGTAACGCGTTGATGCTGGCACACCAAATAGCGCATCCAATTCTGGTAAAATAATACGCAATACGCCACACGATCGCAACGTATGAATAAATGATTCAGGATGCTCGGTCAGTAAGCTGCGCTGCCATTCTTGCCAAACACGCTCAGGCACCAACGATTCTAACTCACCCCGTCT
>CAMAYA010000006.1 GCA_945862275.1 Legionella genomosp. 1
CAATTTGAGCGATAAACCATCAATATAAGGCAGGCCTGGATAAAACAGGCCCGCTCATATCGTTCCTGATCGAGAATCAGGAAGTGGTTAACCTGATTCAGATAAATATATCGTATCAGTGGTAGCGACCTTTATCAAATCGTTTCCGAAGTTTTTGTAAGTTTCTTTTGCGACACTCCCCCGTCGATGCATTCATTTCCAAATCTCGGTCAAGGGCGTCGGACTGTTGAGAGGGGTGTGAACGGCAATGTTGCCGGTATGGGAGGTGGCATTTATCGTGTTTATGGTGCAAACCATCATCGTAGCGATGGTGCATGAGTTCGCGGGTATGTTCCCCGGTGTGCTGTTGTTTTTCTGACATGGCGATTCATCCTTGCTGTGTTGAACGGTAAAGGGGGCAAATAACACCACCCACCAAATTGACTTAACAAACTCCTAATGCAAGTATAGCTTGTCTATTCAATATGTGATAAATTTATGAGCAATAATTTTCAAGGACTTGCTAATGTTGCCTCACTTGCTGGAATGCCGTCGTCGTTTATTGCTTGTTTTTGGGTTATTTGCCGTATTGTTCACGGGGTGCTTTTTTATTTCGGAAACACTTTTTTTGGCACTGATCAGACCTTTATTGCAAGTGCTGCCTTCCAACGGCACACTCATTGCCACACATATCACAACCCCACTGCTGACGCCTGTCAAGTTAGCCGCTGATGTCGCCATGCTCAGCAGCATCCCCTATGCCTTATGGCATGCCTGGCAGTTCGCAGCCCCCGGCTTATATCGAAAAGAACGTAAACGCCTACGCACGACCATTATCATCAGCCTTGCGCTCTTTTTCTCAGGCCTTTTATTTTGTTTTTATGGGATTCTACCGATCATGTTTTCTTTTTTTGCACGCGCTGTTCCCGCGGGTGTGCGTTTCATGCCGGACATGGGGTATGCCATTGATTTCATCACGCGCATGTTACTGACGTTTGGTCTGTGTTTTCAAGTACCCTTGTTGTGCATGTTATTGGTGCGCTTCCAGATGATTGATATCTCCGCCCTCAAAAAGATGCGGCCCTATATGTATGTCTTGGCCTTCACCATCGGCATGCTCCTGACCCCACCGGATGTGTTATCCCAGATCATGCTAGCGGTTCCCTTATGCCTACTGTATGAAGCAGGGATTGGTTTGGCTCGCATCGCATAAAAAAAAACCCTGTCAGTGCAAACTGACAGGGCTTTTTATAGTGTTAGCTTCAGTATATTACTTAGCAGCAGCGGCTTTCTTTTCTCTCTCTTTAATAATCACAGCTTCTGCCACGTTGTTTGGGCAAGGAGCGTAGTGAGAGAACTCCATTGAGAATTGACCGCGACCAGAGGTCATGGTGCGCAAGGTGCTGATGTAACCAAACATTTCTGCCAGCGGAACATCGGCCTTGATGCGTACACCCGTAACATTGGGTTCTTGACCAGAAATCATGCCGCGACGACGGTTCAAGTCACCAATCACATCACCGACATGATCTTCTGGACTGTAAACGTCAACTTTCATGATGGGCTCCAGCAATTGTGGGCCGGCTTTGGGTATGGATTGACGGAAAGCGGCTTTTGCAGCGATTTCAAATGCAATGGCCGAGGAGTCAACAGCATGGAAAGCACCGTCGTTCAGGTCAATTACAACGTCCAATACAGGAAAGCCTGCCAAGGTGCCGGTGCTCATCATGGAGCGGAAACCTTTCTCAACGGCTGGATGGAATTCTTTCGGAACGCTACCACCCACACAGGATGTGGTGAAAGTGAATCCAGTACCCGGCTCGCCAGGTGAAATGGTATAGTCAATTCTACCGTACTGTCCAGAACCACCGGATTGTTTCTTATGCGTATAGGTGTCTTCGATCGATTTGGTGATGGTTTCGCGGTAAGCAACCTGTGGTTGACCTACGACCAATTCAACACCGTAAGTACGCTTCAGAATATCCACTTTAATATCAAGGTGTAATTCACCCATACCACGCAGGATGGTTTCACCTGAATCTATATCCGTTTCAACACGAAACGTTGGATCTTCAGCAACCATTTTACCGATAGCAATACTCATTTTTTCGGTTGAACTTTTATCTTTTGGCGTGACCGAAATCGAGATGACGGGCTCAGGGAAAACCATCGCTTCCAATGTGCATTCGTGTTTAGGATCACAAAGGGTCTGGCCTGTCCGAACGTTTTTCATGCCTACAATCGCGATAATGTCGCCGGCTTCTGCATGGCTCAATTCATTGCGCTCATTCGCCTGCATCTCAACCATACGCCCGACTCGCTCAGATTTACCGGTAAACGAGTTAAGGATGGTATCACCCTTGTTCAGCTTTCCTGAGTATACACGTACGAATGTTAACGCACCAAAACGGTCGTCCATGATTTTGAATGCCAAGGCGCGGAATGGCTCATCGGCGGACACGATAGCGAATTTGCCGTTTGGAGTGCCTGCCTCATCAGTCAAGGGTTGTGGATTCACTTCGTGGGGAGCTGGCAAATATTCAATAACCGCGTCCAACAATAGTTGCATCCCTTTATTTTTAAAGGCCGAACCGCAATACGTTGGGAAGAAGGCTAATTCAAGCGTCCCTTTACGGACGCAGCGCTTAATGTCTTCTAGTGAAGGTTGCTCACCTTCCAAGAAAGCCATCAGTAAATCATCATCCATTTCAACTGCAGTTTCAATTAATTGAGCGCGATACATTTCAACATCATCCAGCATGTCGGCTGGCACATCCGTAACCTTGTAGTTTTCTGGCTGGCCCGTTTCGTCCCAAATGTATGCTTTACGGCTCAATAAATCGACCACCCCGACGAAGTCATCTTCAATGCCGATTGGCAAGGTCATAATCAATGGGTGAGCACCCAATACTTTTTTCACTTGTGCGGTCACTTTCAAGAAGTCAGCGCCGATACGGTCCAGTTTGTTTACGAAAATCAAACGAGAGACTTTTGAATCGTTCGCATAACGCCAGTTGGTTTCTGACTGAGGCTCAACGCCGCCAGAACCACAGAATACGCCAATGCCGCCATCGAGGACCTTCAATGAACGATACACTTCTACGGTGAAGTCAACGTGCCCTGGGGTATCAATGATGTTGAAACGCGTTCCTTTCCAGTAACAGGTTACCGCTGCTGACTGAATGGTAATACCACGTTCCGCTTCCTGTACCATAAAGTCGGTTGTTGACTCGCCGTCATGTACTTCACCGATTTTGTGGATGCTATCGGTGAGCTTCAGAATACGCTCAGTAGTGGTTGTTTTTCCGGCATCTACGTGGGCGAAGATACCAATGTTTCTGTAAAGGTTTAAATCAGCAGTCATAGGATTCTCTATAGGCTGGGTTGAAAATAGTGTTGCAGTATACAGTATTTTATCCGAATTGTCAGATCTAAATGCAGATGTCGCGTGGCCAGAGAAAGGTTAGCCATGTTACAATGATGCCTCGTCATCCTTATGAAAAATACATGCGCACGATTGCATTATTATTGACCGCGTCGATCATCTTGGGCTCAGGATCCACCCAAGCCGATACTCTGTTGCAAGATCTCCAGGGAAACGACATCGCGCTTTCTTCACTAAAAGGGAAATGGGTCTTTATTAACTACTGGGCCAATTGGTGTCAACCGTGTTTAGATGAAATCCCCGTGCTCAATCAATTTTATGTCGAAAATAAATCGAAGAACGTCGCGATGTTTGCCGTGAATTACGATGCATTGTCGCCTGTCAGACAAGAGCGGTTCATTAAAAAATTCAATATTCAATACCCCAGTTTAAATCACAACACGGCAAGAGCACTGCATCTAGGCGATATTAGCGTTGTACCCATTACCTTTGTTTTCAACCCAAACGGTGAATTCAGCACAACGCTCTACGGTGGGCAAACCATTGCCAACCTGGAAGAAATCATCACGACGCCGCCTCATCCTCTGAGCTGACATGCACCATACGCGAGGGCACCACCGTAGAAATTGCATGCTTATAAACCATTTGCGTGATGGTGTTTTTCAACATGATAATGTGCTCATCAAACCCGCCTACAACGCCGTGCAATTTAATGCCGCTGACTAAAAAAATAGACACAGGCACTTCTTCCATACACAATGTATTGAGGAACAAATCCTCTATTCCATGTGGCTCTAGCATCTTAATTCTCCTTATCATTTTTATTAATCGGAAAAAAACACGATGGCATTTACAATAGTCATCGGCTAGAGGCCATGAACCTTTAGGGGTGAGCGATTAAAAGATCGGCCAAATCATCGGCATGATCTTCCTCATCTTTTAATATTTCCTCCAGCATTCGTAGCGAGCATCATCATATGCCGCTCTTCATCGACTGCATGCTCTGCAAATTCCGCCGCAACTTGTGGTTTAGCAATGCCCTTTGCAATGATCTGATGATGACGGGTATGGTTTGTCATAAGTTCAAGTTCTATCCCATAATATTCGCACATAAAGCTTCCTTGTTAAAAAGGACACTTTCTGCCTATACTATCCTTTTTAAAAAGGATGCCTTTATGCTGATACAAGCGTTAATTGAAACCCTATTGGAAGAGACCGCTGCAATCGTGCGCCAAACTCGAGATAGCGTTCCTCGTCAATTGCACTTCCCCCAGTCCAGGCAGATGATTAAAGTGGCCATCGGCATGCGGCGATCAGGCAAGTCCTATTTTCTGTACCAAACGATCAACACGTTATTAATGCAGGGAGTTCAAGCGGAGCAAATTCTTCTCGTTAATTTTGAAGATGAACGACTTTTGCCCATGAATGCCAAAGAAATGGGGGCATTGCTAGATGCGTTTTATTCATTATACCCAGAAAATCACAACCGATGCTGTTACTTTTTTCTTGATGAGGTACAAAATATACCGGATTGGCATCAAGTCGTGCGCCGCTATTATGATACGAAAAACGCACAGCTTTTTTTAACCGGCTCTTCAGCAAAATTATTAAGCAAAGAAATCGCTACCTCTTTACGCGGTCGCTCACTGGCAGTCGAGGTTTGGCCTTATCGTTTTAACGAATACCTCGTTGCTCATCAACTGGATTCCGCTAAAAAACCATTTGGACAAAAAGCATTTGACATCATGCAAGGGCATTTATTAAATTATTTCGCAACAGGTGGGTTTCCTGCGGTGCAAACCATGCCGCAAAATGAGTGGAGGGAAACCTTGCAATCCTATGTGGACACAGTCATTCTGCGCGACATTGTGGAACGACACAAGGTGAGCAATATTACGCTTTTAAAATACCTGATCAACTCTTTATTAAGCAATGCCGCAGCACCGTTCTCGGTGAATAAATTTTATAACGATATCAAGAGCCAAGGGTATAAAGTGGCTAAAGATACAATTTACAGCTATATGGATTATATCGAAGACGCATACCTCGCTTTCACCGTTCCGATGTACAGCGAATCTGCACGTGCAAAGCACAATACGCCGAAAAAAGTCTACGCGATCGACAGTGGGTTAATTCATGCAACCTCGCTGAAAATAAAAGATATTTATGGTAAATTACTAGAAAATCTAGTGTATTTAGATTTGCGGCGCGAAGGACGAGATATCTATTTTTACATGACCTCAGATGGTTATGAGGTTGACTTTGTGACCGTTGATAAATCAGGCGAGAGAGAGATCATTCAAGTGGCATGGGACGTTAGCAACCCTAACACGCTAGACCGCGAACAACGCGCTTTGCAGCAGGCGAAGCAAGAATTGGGTATTTCAGGGCGAGTGATTTCATTAAGAGATTATTTACGCCATGGCGTAACGGCGGCTGACTGATGAAACACTGCATGCCTATGCGCTGATTGATAAAAGAGAACCTCAGTTTAGAATGGTAGATGTTGTGGCTCGCTTTCATAAATCACTCGGCCCGCAATCAGCGCATAAAACTGGCCCAAATTAAATGCGAATGAAATTCGTCTTTGGCTCAATTTAATTGCGACCAGAAAAACGTACGTTTTCTTGGTATGTTAACATATTGATAATTCCAATCTATTTTAAACCAACTAAGCTTGCTTTGATGCTTTGCTTGATGCCGGAGCAAACGCCCTTTTCAAAAAAAAACTTCAGGCCTTGATGAGCCAACCCTTTTGTGTTCAAAGCCAATACACAAAAACAAACAAGAACAACCACACCACGTCAACAAAATGCCAATACCAAGCCACACCTTCGAACGCAAAATGCCGCTCAGGGGTGAAGTGGCCGCGCACTGAACGGACTAAAATGACGATCAACATGATGGTGCCTAAGGTCACGTGTAACCCGTGAAACCCTGTTAACATAAAAAAGGTGGTGCCATAAATACCGGCATCCAAGGTTAAGTTTAATTCCGTATAGGCTTCATGATATTCATACGCTTGCAAGCATAAAAAGAGCACGCCCAACAGCACAGTTAACAGCAAACCCATTTCTAATTGACGGCGCTTGTTCAACTTCAAGGCCCAATGCGCCCACGTGATGGTGGCACCAGACGTCAATAGAATCACGGTGTTGATGGCAGCCAGTCCCCATGCACCCATGGCCTCGTATGCACCGACAAACGTTTGATTGTTAGGATTGGTTAACATGGGCCACATGGCCTTAAAATTAGGCCAGAGGGTGATGTGGGTGATGGGGTGGAACTCCCCGCTCATGAGTGGCGCTGTCCAATAGCGGGAAAAAAACAACGCCCCAAAAAAAGCGCCAAAAAAACAGACCTCGGAAAAAATAAACCAGCACATGCCCCACCGAAAAGAACGGTCTACCTGCAAATCATACATGCCCTTTTGGTTTTCATACACGACCTGACCAAACCAGCCGAACATCATGAAGACTAACATCAACAGTCCGAGCGTAAACAAGTAGGGCCCATACCAATTCTGGTGCATCCAAGAAGCCGCACCAACCAAAAGGGTGGTTAAACCACAGGAACCCAACAAAGGCCAGTGGCTCGGCTTGGGAACGTAGTAAGTACCATGCGCGCTCATAAGGGTCTCCTCGCGTGAGATGCGACTCGATTCGTCACATCAAATAATGTATACGCCAACGTGATGGTTTTCACATTGGCGGGTATTTCCGCATCTAAATGGAATAATAACGGCATCTCCATGGCTTCATGCCCATTGAGCGTTTGTTGCGTGAAGCAAAAGCACTCTGTCTTTTTTAAGTACTTTGCTGCAATGCCGGGCGTAACACTGGGGATGGCCTGAACCGTCATGCGATGATCGGTTTTGTTCTCTGCATAAAAAGATAATCTAGCAATTTCACCCGGATGCACCGCCAATTTATCTGTTTTTGGATAAAATGCCCAGGGCACGTTGCTGTTATTGGTCGCCACAAACTCCACAAAAATAGTCCGATCTTTCGCCACTCTTGTGGTAGCCGGATTAAATGCAATCGCCTCTGCATTGGTTTTTCCATTTATGCCTAGAGCCTTGCAAAGGCTATTATAAATAGGCACCAAAGCAAATCCAAACGCGAACATTCCCAAAACCAGTACCGCGAGTATCGCCACCAACTTCACATGACTTTTCAAAATCATCGGCTCACTTATTGAATCACGGGCGGTGTGGTAAAGCTGTGGTAAGGCGGCGGCGAGGACAGCGTCCACTCCAGGCCATGCGCGCCTTCCCAAACCTGATTCGTCGCTTTTTTACCGTGTCGTATGGTCCGAATCACATTGTACAAAAATAACAATTGCGACAGGCCAAATACAAAGGCGCCAATGGATGCGATCATATTGAAATTAGTAAATTGCAATGCATAATCGGGTATCCGACGAGGCATACCAGCTAGTCCAAGAAAATGCATAGGGAAAAACGTGATGTTCACCGATATAACGGACAACCAGAAATGCCATTTGCCCAAGCATTCGTTATACATGTGCCCAGTCCATTTTGGGAGCCAATAGTAGGTGGCCGAAAAAAGCGCAAAAATAACGCCCGGCACCAAAACATAATGGAAATGCCCCACCACAAAATAGGTGTCCTGGTATTGATAATCCGCAGGCACCAGGGCCAACATCAACCCGGTAAACCCACCAATCGTGAATAAAAACACAAAGGCTACTGCAAACAGCATCGGTGTTTCAAAGGTCATTGACCCTTTAAACATGGTGCTAACCCAGTTAAACACTTTAATCCCTGTGGGCACTGAAATCAGCATGGTGGTGTACATGAAAAACAGCTCAGCGCCCAAAGGAACGCCTGTGGTGAACATATGATGCACCCACACCACAAAGGACAAAAAGGCGATGCTCATGGTGGCATAAACCATGAAATGATACCCAAACAACGGCTTTCGGCTAAATGTCGGGATCACTTCAGAAATCACCCCAAATGCAGGCAATACCAAGACATACACTTCAGGATGGCCAAAGAACCAAAAAATATGCTGAAATAAAACAGGGTCCCCGCCGCCGGCTGCTTCAAAAAAACTGGTACCAAAATGCCTATCAGCCAGCATCATGGTCACAGCACCTGCCAATACTGGCATGATAGCTATCAGTAAGAAGGCAGTAATCAACCAGGTCCAGACAAACATGGGCATTTTCATCATGGTCATGCCGGGAGCCCGCATATTAAGAATGGTGGCAATGATGTTAATCGATCCCATAATGGATGATAACCCCATCATATGAATAGAAAAAATCATGAAATCCGTGCTAGGTGGGGCATACTTTGTCGACAGAGGCACATACATGGTCCAACCAAAATTAGGACCACCGCCGGCATGAAACATCGTTGAGCCGAGCAAGACAAACGCAAACGGCAACAACCAAAAACTCCAATTGTTCAACCGAGGCAAGGCCATGTCTGGCGCGCCAATCATCAGCGGAAGTTGCCAATTCGCCATGCCGGTGAACGCCGGCATCACGACACCAAATAGCATAATAAGACCATGCAAGGTCGTCATCTGATTAAAAAAATTGGGATCAATAAACCGGTTTCCAGGCTGGAACAATTCCGCGCGAATCACCAATGCCATTCCACCTGCAACAAAAAAACTCACCAACGCCAGGCATAAATAGAGTGTGCCAATGTCTTTGTGATTGGTGGTAAACAGCCATCGCTTCATAAACCCGATGATGCCACGGCCTTGTTCAGGCCCATGGTCATCGTTTTCTGCTGTATGGGTTAATGCTTGACTCATCGTAAACCTCCAGACTGAGCTTTTTGAACCATTGTAGGGGGATGGATGCCTTCTTGACGAATCGTGTCAACATCCGCTGGCTGAATGATATCGCCCGTGTTATTTCCCCAGGCATTGCGCTCATAGGTTGTAATCGCCGCAATGTCTTCGTCACTCAATTGATCGCTATAAGCCTGCATTGCAGTGCCTGGCACGCCCTGCAGAATGAGATCCACATGCCTAGAAACAGGCCTGCCCACGGATATCGAACTGCCTCTTAAGGCTGGAAACATAGGTGGAATACCTTTCCCATCTTCCCCATGGCATGCCGCGCAAACCTCAAGGTATTTTCCTTTCCCGCGGCTCATTAATTCAGCGCGCGTTAGGTCAGGTTGAACGGGAAGAGGGCTTGTCAACTGAACCAACTCACCAGCGGCGTTTGTTCCTTCTAAGACAGGCTGCGCTGCAACCCATTTATTAAAGTCAGCTTGGCTCACTGCTTGCACCACAATGGGCATAAACCCATGGTTAATCCCACACAATTCAGCACACTGTCCCCGATAAAAGCCAGGCGTTTGTATGCGAGCCCACGCTTCATGCATAAAACCAGGAATTGCATCTCGCTTCACGCCTAATTCAGGAACCCACCAAGAATGAATGACATCCGTCGATGTGACTAAAAACCGAATTTTCTTGTTCACGGGCAACACCAATGGCTTGTCCACATCCAATAAATACCATTCCCCTTTGGGGACCTGATTATGAATTTCTGCGTAAGGGGTTGATAAGCGGCTGTAAAAACGAATGCCTTGGTCTAAATATTGGTATTGCCATTTCCATTGCGACCCGACTACTTTAATCGTAATATCCGATTCAGCGCTATTTTCCATGCGCATTAATACTTTTGTTGCAGGCACCGCAAGACCCACTAAAATGAGGAAGGGAATCACAGACCAAACGATTTCTAAATGCAAGTTGTCATGAAACGACGCGGCTTGGTATCCCTTCGATTTACGATGATACACGAGAGAATAAAACATCACACCAAACACAACGACACCAATCAGCGCGCAAATATAAATGGCAATCATGTGCAAATGATAGATATCTTGACTGATTGGGGTAACCCCTTTGTACATATTCATCTGCCACGGATCAGCGCCCACTGCGGCAATTGCTGATTGTGTAGTCGCTAACGCACAGAGCAAGCCTAATATTCTGTAAACGTTTAACCGATTTAGCATCCCCATTCCTCTTCTTAAGTTTACCACAATGAATAATTGCCACTCGTTTTAGACTGGCTCACAATATATTTAATGGCGGCCATGATATCACCGGTCGTGCAGTCCTTGCAGCCCCCGTTGACGGGATGATTCTGTCCTTTGATCGTGTGTTCAACCAATACGTCAATGTTTTTCGCAATCAACGGATTCCAGACCGCTTTATCCCCTATTTTGGGCGCGCCAGACTTTCCGTCCGTATGGCAAACACTGCAACGTTCGTTGTAAATATCTTTGCCGCTCATAGGAACCTTTTTAGCAGGACCGGCGGCTAAATCAAGTCGTTGAGAACGCGTCAACGAATGATCCAAAATATAATCGACAGCGGCCATGACATCGTTATCAGAGCAAGTCACGCAAGCCCCTTTGATGGGCATGCTATTGTACCCGTTGATGGCGCGGCGATAAAGCTCATTCAATCCGCTGGTTTTAAGACGCAGAGCCCAATTTGAACCATTACCAATGCGAGGCGCTGTCATTTCTCCATTTTGATGGCATAAAATACACGCGCTGAGGTACACTTTTTTGCCACGGCTTAATGTTGGGGCAGCATCTGAACCGGGTAGATGAATAGGGTCTTCACTCACAACTGTTTTTAAATACGTCGCAATGGCCAATCGATCCGACTCGTCTAAATATTTTAAACTATTCTGATTTACTTCAGCCATAGGGCCGACAACAGGACCTGCGTTGTGAAGCAACTCGTTATGAATAAACACATCTGCAATCTCAGCGCTGGACGCCGTTTCTAGGCCTTTTTTAGTAATATTAGGCGCCCAGTATCCATCAATAAACGTGCCTGTTAAGTAAAACCGATTTTGGGGCGCGCCTAATGAATTTAACGGCGTATGACACATGCTGCAGTGACCCAACCCGTCGACGATATATTTGCCGCGATTCCAGGTAGCGGTTTCCTTGTTGTTATATTCAAAGAAATGATTGGGGTAGAAGAACAGCAAATTCCAACCAAACAAGGTAGAACGCGCACCGGGTACACCAAACGGGAACGGCAATGGTTTGTTTTCCTGCTCGATGGCCGGAATACTCATAAAATACGCGTACATGTCACGCAAATCATCTTCAGACGCATTGGCAAAATAAAGGTAGGGAAACACAGGAAAATAGTTGCGACCCTTTGGATCGGTACCATGCTTTAATGCGCGAACAAAATCCGCTTCAGTCCATGTGCCTATGCCCGTTTTTTTATCGGGCGTGATATTCGGGCTATAAAATGTTCCAAAAGGTGTGGCAATGGACAAGCCACCTGCATAAACCGCTGCTCCCTCGGATACATTCGTGTGGCAGGCAATGCAATCGCCCATCTTTGCTAAATACTCGCCTCGGCTGATTTGCTCTTTTGAGTGAAGAGAGCTTGGCGTCGTGGGAGGATATATTGGATAGTCATCTGCACAGGCAGGCAGGCTAATCAGCAAGATTGCCGCAAGAAGAAATGGAGCCATAGTATTGCATTTTAACAAAGAGCCCACGCTCCCTCCTTCAACTGACTTGAGAATACATGCCATTTGGCGTGAATAATAAAATAATCGAGCATTTTATACCTGCGCCCCCCTAAGTTCAATTGATTTTAAATTTAGCTCGACCACTGGTATGATGAAAACTTGAGTTTACATGTTTAAGGACAACCATGATCTATTCAACTATTCTAGATACCATTGGCCATACGCCCGTTGTAAGAATCAACCGAATGGGCGCGGATCTGGCCTGTGAGTTGTATGTCAAATGCGAATTTCTCAATCCTGGCGGGTCGGTAAAAGATAGAATCGGCTATGAAATGGTCAAAAATGCTGCGCGTGATGGGCGCATCAAACCAGGCGACACGTTGATTGAGCCCACGTCTGGCAATACAGGCATTGGCATTGCCCTGGCTGGAGCCGTGCTGGGCTTCAAGGTCATCATCACCATGCCCAATAAAATGAGTCAAGAAAAACAAGTGGTGTTAGAGCGGTTAGGTGCTACTATTTACCGCACGCCATCTGAGGCCGCATCACACGATCCCGACAGCCATATTTCGTTAGCCAAAAAGTTGCAAAAAGAGATCCCCCATTCCCATATCCTGGATCAATATGCGAACCCCGATAACCCCAACGCACATTACCGAGGCACTGCTCAAGAAATCATTGACGATTTTGGTGACAATTTACACATGGTCGTTGCGAGTGTAGGTACAGGCGGCACGATCACGGGCATTGCCAAACGACTGAAAGAGCACAACCCACGTATTCAAATCATAGGCGTTGATCCCATTGGTTCCATTTTAGGCGGAGGTGATGAGATTAAACCCTACCAGGTAGAGGGTATTGGCTATGATTTTTTTCCAGATGTACTGGACAACCGCTTGATTGATGCCTACATCAAGTCCAATGACGCCGATTCATTTCACACCGCAAGGCAACTGATTCATGATGAAGGACTACTCGTTGGCGGCTCAAGCGGGGCCGCGATGTGGTGCGCACTACAAGCTGCAAAAACATTGCGTCAAGGGCAAAAATGTTTGGTCATTTTGCCCGACTCGATTCGCAATTACATGTCTAAATTTGCAAGCGATGACTGGATGCACCAGCAAGGCATGTGAGCTAGAATGAGGACGAGCGGCTGTTCGCCTCTACGGCTGGTTGATTGTCTTTGTAAATCACGTCAGGGCTCATATGACCGATACTAATGGCCCGCGCTATTGCGTGCACCAGCTCATTCACCACGTATTCATCGTGGCAACTGTGGCCGCGGGGGTTTCCCGATTCGATTCCAGCTAAACGTGCCCGTCCTTGCAAATAGTCGCTCGTTTGCTTTCCATTCACGTAAATTGAAAGTAAATCATCCTTGTTCAGCCCACCTTGTTTGGAACCCAGTAACACTTGAGCCTCTAGCTTCTCACGGATAGATTCAAATTTATCCTTCATTCGTTTCTGATCTTCCGCAATCATCGCCAAAATATCAGGCAACTTGCGATCAAACGCCAGGTCATCTTTCGAGGGCATTATTGACTGAACCGGGGTTGGACGTGTTTGTGGGCTTGGCCCACGCAAATAAGGCACATAATGGCCTTTTTCAAGCTTGATTAATACGCTTGGGCAAATGGAGTCAACATTATACTGAAACTGATACGGCAATGATTTGGACCCGTCAACCACTTGAACCGTGATGGGCAAATGCAATGCATTGGATAGCGCGGAAAGGCTGCTTTCATCTATCCAGGTCGTCATCTTTCGCATCATGGCGGGTGATGTGCCTTCATCTTCGCCCAAAAACGCCCCCGGATACTCATCTGGATTGGTGCACAACTCATCGACTGCGATTTGTCGCAAGGTGTACGCCATCTCTACAATCAATTGATGGTACGGCACACGCTTCTTTAGTTGCTGCAAACGTTGCGTTGGAGTCAAAACCGAAGTTTGATGCGCATGGGTTGGGAACAATACGTCGAACCGCGTTAAGAGCAATTGAAGCAAAGCATCGCGACCTTTTGTCAATGCAGGCGTGGAATACAATTCAATTAACCCCGCTGCAATAGCCCTAAAACCACAATCACCTGTTCCACCCACATCAACGAATGCACCTGACTTTTGGTCGGTTGAAGGCTTATCCGAAGCGCCCATGGTACGGATAAAAAAATTTTGTTTGAATGACATACAGCTCTCCCGAATGGTATCTCTCATGCTATGCTACAGATTAGTGATTAAGGCGATATTAACATCGTACTTACAGTATACTGTAAATATTAAAATCCGCGAGGCATAATTGCGAACAATTTGGGTTGTGTTAGTCTTTTTTGCTGCCTTGGTGACGTTGTGCTTTCCTCGGTGGCTCCGCACACTCGAGGTGTATCGCTGGCGCCGTGCCCTGGCGCTTGACAAACATCACTCCGTTTACTTGCAATTATTTGCACCAATCAATGGTTTTTCTCTGTCCCGGGACGCCCGTAAAACGCATGACGCATTAGAGTATGTGTATGGGGAGATTGATTTTTTCTCATTTATTGCTCTGTTGTCGCTAACCAGGCCGAACAACAATACGATATTTTATGATTTAGGCAGCGGTACGGGCAAAGCAGTCCTGGCCTGTGCCATGGTATTTAATGTTAAAGAAAGTCATGGGATTGAACGCTTTCCCTCTCTTCATCATGCGGCAATGGGTCAACGAGAAGCATTGGCCTTGCTGCCTCATTACGCGATAATTGCTAAAAAAATTTACTTTTTAAATGACGATTTTTTCAACTCAAACCTCAGCCGGGCAACCCTAATATTCATCAATGCCACTGGTTTTTTTGGACAAAGGTGGGCTGATATTAGCCTGATAATTGAGCAATCAACGCAATGCGAGACTGTCATCACCACCAGTAAAGCGTTGCAATCCAAGGCGTTTTCCATTGCAAAAATCACCACCGTACAAATGAGTTGGGGTGCGGTCAAAGCATATATTCAGGAGCGATTGCAAGGCGCATAAAAAATCATCGCTCGTATTGAATCATTTCTTTTCAAATCCACATGAATGGCATATGATAAATTATAATAACAGTTGTACCATACCGCTAATCGAGGTGAAGCATGATTAAATCGGAACTTATTGCCAAAATCTCTGCACAAATGACGCATCTGCCAGAACACCAAGTGGCCGAGAGTATCAATTACATCCTAGAATTAATGAGTAAATCGCTTATTTTAGGACGTCGTATTGAAATTCGCGGCTTTGGCAGTTTTACATTGCATTACCGCGCACCACGCAAAGCACACAATCCAAAAACGGGCGAGCGCGTCGTCACGGAGGCTAAATATAGCCCTCATTTTAAACCCGGGAAGGCATTGCGCGAACGCATCAACGAATCGAAAGAGCATTGCAAGATTGAGGGATAAGGATAGCTAGCGTGGCGGGCACGCGCAGCCCACCACGCGTCTAGGTCCGCGGCAAGGTTACCCCGGTTTGCCCTTGATATTTGCCTTCCCGATCCCGATAAGAGATAGCGCAAACCTCATCTGCGCTTAAAAAGATCATTTGGGCCACGCCCTCGTTGGCATATATTTTAGCAGGCAGTGTCGTGGTATTGGAAAACTCCAACGTCACATGCCCCTCCCACTCGGGCTCCAACGGGGTCACATTCACAATAATCCCACAGCGAGCATAAGTGGATTTGCCCAAACAAATGGTTAAGACATCACGCGGGATACGGAAATACTCAACCGTACGTGCCAACGCAAATGAATTGGGCGGGATAATGCATACATCTGACTGCACATCGACAAAACTATTTTCGTCAAAGGCTTTGGGATCAACAATGGCTGAATTGATGTTGGTAAAAATTTTAAACTCATTCGAGCAACGCACGTCGTATCCGTAGCTAGAAACACCGTAGGAAATAATGCGCGCGCCCTCGTGCTCTCTCATTTGGCCTGGTTGAAAGGGCGAAATCATCCCATGTTCCAGCGCCATTTTTTCTATCCATCGATCTGATTTAATTGACATAATTATCCTTTTTAAAAATACACGCCAATCTGAGCCAACAGCGTATCCGAAGTCCCACCTGTGCCTAGTGTATTGGCATTCACCGTTCCTGCAGGTGCCGCACCATTTGCAAACTGATAGAGGCCGTAGTCGATATCATGGCGATACTCTAAGCTTTCCACCGTGTCTTTCCATATTGAAATATTAAAGACTCCATTTACGCGCTGTTTTGGCAAGTTCAATGCTAGAGTATCTTTTGACCACTGGTAGCCTAACCCAATTGATGAAGGCCTGTCAAAGAGCATGAACGTCACACCGCCCTCCAACTGCCCTGCTTGCAACTGCGCGCCCAAGCCATTAAAACTTAAATCTTCTGGATGGTAGCGGCCCACTGAACTAACCCACTCAGCCGTTAAACTGTATCGATCGAAGTTAACCGCCCCATGCGCACCGACCCCAGGCACTTTATGCACCGTCTCACTGCCATTGGTAGGGGATGCAAATCCACCGAACGTGGTGCCTATGCGAGAGCCCGTTTTTTGGAGCCCAGCCACGTCATCCAAAGAGCTTATCACGCTCGCGCCCACTTCACCCAATACAGTGCCTGTATTAATGGTATACCCTAAGTTCAACCCACCCACCGCTGAATTGCCCAGCGTTGTCTCCCCTTTATAGGCGTAGGCGGCGGCAAACGGACCAGACGATTGCTGCGATTTATAACCCAGTATAAAGGGACGCGCTTTCGTGCGCGCCATGCGCATAGTCAAAGGCGCGCTCACCATGGCCGTTGAAAACCGACCAAAGGGGATATACAACTGGCCTGCTGTGAAATAATAGGGCGACTCATCCAAATCGCCAATGTTGACAAACCCCATGTTTAAATTCAGGGCTGAGTTGCCAACCCGTGGGCCACCGACGGATGGCGGACTTTCATCGTATGCCAAGGCAAGGTAAGCCTCCACTTTGTCGTTCACGGCAGCGGCCACGTCCAATTCACTGGATCCTAGCGTCCAATCACCAGCTGAATTCCCAATGGAGGATTGGTGCCATGTGCCAACGGGTTCCGCTTTCCCGCTGATGGCAACGATGGGTAGATTGGGTCTTGGATAACCCATTCGCTCATACGCTTGATACAGACTGCGGCGCTGCTGCATGAGTCGAATATCACGATTAATACTGGATATATTAACGATATAGTCAGAACCATCAAATGACGGAAAAGCGCCTAAGTAAGGCGACGTCACAACGGGCATGCCCGATATGTAAGTGACCACGTGCCCGTCTGCAATGAGTGCCGCAGGATTAAACTCTACCGATTCAGGATGCTCATTCAGCGAATGGACCATAACCGGACTGCTGTGCACGTTAGATTGTGGATGCAAGGCTTGCGTTTGTTGTGTTTTTTTCTTGGCGGATTTTTTTGGAGCAGGGTTCCGAGCGCCCTCAGCATGCGTTGATTGTGCAACTAATTTTTTTTGTAAGTGGACTAATTGTATCTGCAATGCTTGTGTTTGTTGTTGTAAAAGCTGAATTTCTCGTTGTAGCTCAGCGTCATCCGCCATCGCTGATGAACAAAGGCCTAGCGACGTGATTAAAATAAGGGTCTTGCATTTCATTCAAGTATACTCCGACAGCCGTTTTCTTTTTGGGCGGATTATACATTGCAATGCAAACGATGACCAGCAGCGTTTCCACGATAAAAAAAGCCCCTCAACACAACGTGATGAGGGGCTTTTTAATTGGAACCGTTACACAAAATTATGCAACGTTACCAAGCCATTTCAAACCAATGAAAGGACCTTGCAGACCGAAGTCACTGTTGTCGCCTTCATAGTTTCCATGCACGTTGAAATAGTTAACCCACATCCAACCAGCATCCAGTGTCAAATCACCTTGCGCCATTGCGTAAGTGTAAGTTGCACCCAATTTAGCATCAACAGCAGGAACGATCACTGTTTGTGAACGGCTTGTACTAAGAGAGTTACCTAAAGAATCGCTATAAGAACCGCTACCTGAACGTGTACCAGCAAGAATTGCTGTTGCACCATTTGCATAGATACCTAAGCCATTGCCCCAATCATAAGACATGTCCATACCTAAACGAGGACCGAAGCCGTTGTAAGTAGGGTTGTATGTTGTAGTATGAGAGTACGAGCCAGTGACTGGAGAAGCTGCGCCGCCTAACAGAACACCAGTAGACTTGGTGACATTATTTGCTAAACGAGCATACTGCGCGCCGCCATGGAAACGAATGGCTTTGTTATCGCCAAAGTCAACGTGTTGGCCGACTTCAATGTTCACTGCATCCCATTTAGGGTTAACAGATGAATTGCCACC
>CAMAYA010000007.1 GCA_945862275.1 Legionella genomosp. 1
GTTTCAAACTGATCTTGCGCCAAGTAAACAATAGTAATAAGGATATCAGATGTCATATAAATCCAAACAATTGACCGAAGATGACTACCCTATTTTTGAACAAACGATTCAGTTTGTGCTATGGGTTCAGATTCAACCGGTGCATGCCAAAATAACGATGAGCAAATTCAAACAAATGCTGTTTGGTTCCAAAACAGAAAAGAAACCCTGATAAACAACGTACGGGAATGTACACGACCTGTATCATGGCAAAATCAGATGACTATGAAATTTGTCTTTATTCAAGTGGTGTAAAGCATGGCGGTGAGAACCTGGCCTCTTTGTGCTCAGCAAACGGGATAAGACGTTGCCACCCGTGCTTTAAATGTGCGATGCACTAGCAGCCAACACAACGACAGAATTGGAAACGATTTTGAGTAATTGCCTTTCACATGGGCGGCGAAAAATTTAAGGAAATCGAAGCCTTTTTTCCTGAGGAATGCAGTCATGTGATTAAGCAGTTTGCATATATTTATAAACACGATGCAGAAGCCAAGACCGCAGGAATGTCAAAAGAAGCGAGGCTAGCTCACCATCAACTATACAGTGCGCCAATCATGGAGGCCTTGTATTTGTGGATGCAAGCACAAATTGATGACTGAAAAGTCGAGCCCAATAGTGCATTGGGCGCCGCCATTCGTTATTTAAAAAACCATTGGACAGCATTAACACGATTTTTAACGGTTGCCGGTGCTCATTTGGATAACAATATCTTTGAGCGCGCGTTGAAGTTAGCCATTCGAACGCGCAAAAACCCGATGTTTCATAAAATAGAACATGGTGCATTTGTTGCTGCCTTGTTATTGAGTTTAATCGCAACGTGCGAGCTTGCCAAAAAAAATCCTACCTAACCGCGCTGCAGAAAAATAAATCAGCCGTTTTTAAGTTGCCTCATTTGTGGCTCCCTTGGAATTATGAAGCAACGCTTGCCGTTCAACATCCGTCATAATATATCCGGCGGTGAAATCGTTATTCATTTTATGGTTCATTAATCGCTTGAGGGCATAAGCTGAAATATCCAATCCCTCGGTGCCAGCGACAGTGAGATGCAACAAGCTGCAAGAATTGCGGACTTGGAAAAACGCCTGGATAAAATAGCAGTAATAGCTCAAAGCCACCGTCCAGTGATGCTTTAAATAAACGGCCACGCACGTCTTCATTGCGCGAAAACGGTAAAAATAAAAGTGGCGGACAGCCTGGTCATAAAGGTGAAACGCTAAAACAAATTGGCTATTTTGAGAATCGCAGAGGCACACATCATACCGTATCTTATTCACTCCACGGCTCCTGCCTACCTTCAGCTGGCTCATAGACTTTATTTTTGTTTCGTTTGCCCACGGCAATGACCAAAAGGATCATTTCATTGTCGTTAACTTGATAGACCAATCGATAGCCCGCTTGATGTACTTTGATCTTGTAGCAATCCTTAAGCTGCCCACTCATTTTGGCAGAAATAACATGCGGATTTTCCAGTAGCCGCCTCAATTGTTTTTTAAACTGCTCCAGCAATTCCTGCGACAGTTTTTTCCATTCTTTTAATGCCGGAGGGTGAAAATGCAGCTCATAGATCATCAAGCTCTACCTTAATTGATGTAAATGGCGCTGAAAGGCGTTGCTCTACAATATTCTTTAGCTCGTTATCATCAACAGCTTCCATCAGTTTTTCAAACGTTTCCACTGGAATCAAGTAAGCGGCCGCTATGTTGTGATTGAGAATAACCACAGGCATTCCATGCGCATCATTAATGAGCTTGGGTGGATTTTTCTTTAGTTCGCTAATGCTGGCGACTTGTGTTGCATATACTGTATAATTATCGCTCCTAGTGCTATATTAAATAAAGAAATTTAACATTAAAATTGATTGTTTGGAGTCACCATGGGTTATTTTCGGATTGTATGGCTGTGTTGTTTATGGATGCTTTCAAATATTCAAGCATTTGCAGTAACCAATGACCATGATATACAACGCGCTGTCTGGGTAAATGAGGCGATCGTTGCTACGTTTACATACAATCACCAAGATTTTTTGGATCGTCAAAAGGAGATTGCGAAATATTTTACAGCGGACGGTTGGATGGGGTATAGCAAAGCACTGCTGGAGTCTAAATTGCAAGAAACCGTTCAAAGCAATGCTTATTATGTCAGTGCTGTGGCCACCATGCCGCCAATTCTGAAGCCGTTAACCAATAAAAAATGGCAAGCAACCATGCCGGTGCTCGTGGTATATAAAAATCCAGAATACAAACAAGAACAAACCTTAACGATCACGCTCACGTTCATTGAAGCCTCCGCAGGAACAGGCGTTCGTGGTTTTGCGGTGACCGAGTTACAAGCCCGCGTTGAAAAACCTCCTTGTCAATGTGTGGGCGAGTCGAGTGCGAAAGCCCTTGCATGAAGGAAATATTATCAGCGTGACAACCGCTTAAAAACCGGTTAACATTGGCATCATTTATTGTTTGTCTCTTCACTAAGGCAAACCCAAAAGAAGGTATGGTAGCATACCATTTTATCCCATGATTTTACGACAAATACCCAATGCACTAACGTTGGCCCGATTGGTATTGATTGCACCATTTCTGGTGTTTATTTACCAGCATGCGTATATTAGTGCGTTTTATACGTTTATTCTTGCCGGCTTCACGGATGGGCTGGATGGTTGGTTGGCCCGAACGTTTCAATGGCAAAGCTCCTTTGGTTCATTTGTTGACCCCGTTGCTGACAAACTACTGATTGCCTCTAGTTTTATTTCGCTCGCCATCATCGGCAGCATCCCCTGGTGGTTGGTTGTACTGGTTTTTTTACGTGACTTCACTATTTCTATCGCCGTTTTGGGCTGGTATTGGCTGATTCAGCACGAACCTGATTTCAAGCCATCCTATTTAAGCAAAATAAACACCGTATTGCAGCTGGCCTTGGTCACGCTATGTTTGTTTGAACTGGCCTTTGCCAACATCAATGCCTATTTGCTGGATACCTTGACAACACTGACCACTATCACCACTGTCAGCAGCTACATCGATTACGCTTGGACTTGGGGAAAAAAAGCGTTCGCAAAAACCCCGGTCGTTAAATGAGTCAGCAACTACCGCTGGCTATTCAACTCAATGATGAAGCCACATTAGCCGATTTTTGTTGGGGAGGCAATGCGTTATTGCAGCAACAACTGCACCTCGCACTGAACGATTCCGGCGAACGGTTTTTTTACATTTGGGGACATGCCGGAACGGGTAAATCTCATCTACTACAAGCGTGCTGTCAAGCAGTAGGAATTAACCAATCAGCCATCTATGTCCCGCTAGAGACGCTAAAGGAATGGGGGCCAGACGTGCTGGAAGGCATTGACGAACAAGCGTTCATTTGTATCGATGACCTGGATGCCATTGCGACGCATGCGGCTTGGGAAGAGGAACTGTTCCACCTGTATAATCGCGTTCGTGACAATGGGCATACGCGACTGATTATTAGCGGAAAGCTCGCACCAACCACTATGCCGATTCGCCTACTCGATTTGCGCTCGCGATTAAGCGGAGGACTGGTTATCCAGCTCCATGAATTGTGTGATGATGACAAAATAAAAACGTTGAAACTGCATGCAAACAAACGCGGACTCGAACTACCAACAGGTGTTGCGCAATTTTTACTGAATCGCAGCGCTCGCAACATGCATGATTTAAACACCTTATTCAATCGCCTAGACGAAGCGTCCCTAATAGCCCAGCGTAAAATCACCATCCCATTTGTTAAGGCGGTGCTGAGCCTTTAAGAGAACTTAATGCCGATTTGCGCCATAGCTTTCCTTCAAAAAGCAACATAACACCAAACATAACACCAAACAGACGGGTAAAGCGATCATGGCTGATTGCAAATCAGTGGCCGAATATTCACGCATTCCATTCAGCATTTTACCATCCCAGTGAAGATCCAAAAGCCGTCCAATAATCGGCTGGAAGAGCGCACCTAAGAGTATGGATGCCATATTGGTAAACCCAAGCGCCGTGCCCGCATATTGATTGGGCGTCAGTTCGCAGGCCACGGCGTAACAGGTGGATACGCCAACATTACTCAGCCCATACAAAAAGGCAACCACCAATAATCCAGAGAAAGGCAATGATGGGCAATATAAAATAATCAGAATAAACAGCAAACTAAATGCCGCCGAACCGATAATAATGGGTTTTCTCCGTTGAATACGATCGGATATCCACCCAAACAACGGGCTTCCAATCGCCCAGCCAATAAACACCACACTCACCACACTGGCCGCCTGGATAGGCGATACATGATAAACGCGTGTAATATAAAGCGGCCCCCATAATTCACCAAAAATCATGGTTGGTGCATAAAGAAGGCCTATAATCACGACATTTACCCAGGTATATGGGCTTTTGAATACCGTTATTAACCCCTCCCAAATGGAGTGAGACGGGTTATTTCGCTCATGTAACTCTGTACTGCCCGGCTTGTCTTTCACCAAAAGAAATATCAATCCAGACAGGACCAAGATAAGCCCACCTAAACACATCAAGGTATGACGCCAACCAAGGGACTCCACGAGCACGGACAATGGGCCTACGCCCGCAGACGCGCCCAACATGCCAAGCGCTTGTGTCATGCCTGCCAAAAAACCAAAATGCTTAGGCGAAAAAAACAACGTCGCTATCTTTAATGCACCCACAAAGGCAAAAGCACCCGTTATCCCAATTAAAAAACGTGCTAATACCGCCCATTGAAACGTTTCTGTGGATGCAAATAAAAACGTACTGGTGGCGCACAGCAGTGCCATGAACCCCAGCAACCATCGAACACTGTATTTATCAACCAACGTACCCACCGGGATTTGCATGGCAATATAAGACAGCGAAAAGGCAGACGAGAGCAGCCCCAATTGGTAGGCATTGATATGAAAGGCTTGTATCAGCTCTTTCACCAAAACGCCCGGAGATACCCTCACAATGTATTCAAAAAAGAAAAATGAGGCGGCTAATGCCCATATAAACCAAGCGTAATGGCTGTTTTTTTGAATCATCTGCCTACTCCTTGCAATCATACTATTTTATAGACTGTTAAAACAATGCTTGAAATCGCCGGCACATTTTGCGTGGCAGGCAAAAACAACAATCCCAGCAAAGGATTGTTTGCTGAAAACCCTATACCAACCGTATCTCCTGCTTTTACCGAGACGACGTTTTGTATTATTAACGCACTAGTTGCTCCTCGAGAAACGGATTGTCTAGACGTGGTGTTTGGTAAAGGCTTTCCATTTTGGAACATCCATAAATCAACATTACCTGTGGCGGTAGAATCATGTTCCATGCCACCAATCTGCCCTGAGGCCATTACAAAATAAATACCATCTTCATGAAACGTCACTTTATCTCGAATCTGCTCAATGCCCTGCTTACCGGCTACCGTGTCAAACGTAGCCACATTCGTAGCGCCACTTGCAGCTTGTGTCACCGAGCTGGATAGCTGAATGTACGCGCCCACACCTTTAGCATATGCGCTGACATGAAGAAAACCCATCACAAGGGCACAGCTCAAAAGGCCCATTTGTTTTAATTTATTCATCCTACACTCCTTGTTAAGTAACCATTTACCACTCCTACACAACGTATCATTCTGCGACAAAAATATCAATCTATCCTTCTGGCATAAACGGAGCGATCATATGACTTTATCATAACGTTTTCTTGTGGTATTTTCATGCCCTAAAATGAAGGAAAAGAAATAAACTGACCTGAAGAGAACGCCCACATGCCAAAGAACAAACTTCTTATGCTTGCATTGGAATCATCCAATATGAATATATGGGATTGGAATTAATAGACAAGCCGAACGAATTAGGTTGTTTTTTGCCCACCATTGTCATCACAGGCCATGGTGACATTGCAATGGGCGTGGGTGCATCATGAAAAAAACGGGCTCGAGTAGCATTACAGAACGCGTGAAAAAATGGATGACGTTAAGTTCAGGATTAGCACTAGAAGGACAGAGGCCCTTAGGGCATGTCAGTGATGAATAACGAACAAAGATCTTAACGACAACGCATCAAAATTAATATATTGTATAATACGCTTTTATGAACTAGATCGGCGAATGGAATTGTTGAAAATTGTTGGCTTTATCGGTGTCTACCTCATAAGCGGCAGCCTTCTGGCCGCGGCACCCATCACATCGTCTATGGAAACCGCACCCTCATCGATCGATAAACAACAGATAAGCATGGCCCAACAGCGTCTAACAAAAGCGATAAAAAACCCAGAGTACATGCTCGAACACTGGGTTAACTTACCCACATCGCCCACGTCTCACGGGAAAAAAACCCTGCATTTAGGCATTAAAGAAGCGATTTTATTGGCATTGCGCTATAATTCCAACATTCAAAATGCCGAGCTCGACCGCATTATTCAACGGTACCAACTACGCCTGGCACACAATGAGTTTGAACTGCAATATGCGCTGGCAGCCCAAGCAGGCGTGACCAATAGCCGATACAGTGGCGCGGGTACCGGGGTCACACAAAACTACATGGCAACGCCTGAGTTCGACTTAAAAACAAAATTAGGCAGTCATGCGGCGTTAAAAATGGATAACAGCGCCGTATCCATTGGCAATTACAACCCACTCTTGACCTTCTCATTCACACAACCGCTCTTGCGCGGATTTGGTGCGTCCGCGAATGAAGCGGGCCTTTTGGATGCGATTGATAGCGAAACATTGAATAAACTCAATCTAAAACAATCGGTCATTGACCAAATTACGCAAGTCATTACCGCCTATCGATCCTTGATATTAAGTGGGAACAATTTTCAAAATCAGCAACGACAACTGGCAGAAGCGCACAAATCATATGAAATAAATGAAAAGAAAATAACCGCAGGCCAGCTGGAACCTACTGCAAACATTCAACAATCGTATCAAATCGAATCGCTCAGCTTGATGGTCGAGCAAGCTGAAAATGACTTTAAAACGTCCGCTCAAAATTTATTAGAATCCATAGGTCTTGATCCCGATATGCGACTGTCTGTTCCCGATGACGTCAACCTGGATAATCTCGATATACCCGACGTCAATGCATCCATTGCCCAGGCTTTGACGCACAATGCACAATACCTGGCTTTAAAAACTGGGCTCCGTGCCGATGAACGGGCCTATACCGTCGCTAAAAATCAACAATTGTGGCAACTCGATTTAACCACCAATGTGCAAACAGGCACCTTAACAGACGTCGATAACAATTCAAAAGGGTTGCGAGGGATCTACAGTGGCAATAATATCACGGAGTCGGCTAACGTGATGTTAACGATTCCCTTATACGACATTAGCCGCCGCAGCGCGCTGATTTCAGCTAAAATTCGTTTGGAAAAAGACCGCTTGAATTTAGTCGCGGCGAAGCGTGCGTTAATCACCATGATAAAGAACACCATCAGCACCATACAAAGTCTGGCGAAACGCTATGCCCTGGCCAAACGGCAGGTCGAACTGGCCGCCGAATCTTACGCATTGGAAAAGAAAAAACAACAAGCGGGCATTGCCAGCGCATTGGACGTGAACAATACGCAAAATCAATGGATTCAGGCGCAGATGGGCTTGATTGGTTCAAAAATTGCCTACCTCAACCAAGTGTCTGCGCTGCAACGCATATTGGGCACCACCTTGGATGAGTGGCACATTCAGTTGAGGTACGGCGGATGAAAAAGATAATCATGGCCCTATTTTGTTCAGGCATGCTGCTAGGGTGCAGTGGACCTGCAACGCATCAAAAAAACACCCCCAAAACGTGTATAGTGAAACGCGCATCGGTGCATAAAACGCTCTATTTCACAGGCACACTTCAACCGTTAAACGAAAGCACATTAACCAGTCCGGTGGACGCCGTCATTGAATCCATGGCATACCACTATGGCGAGTCCGTTAAAAAAAATGCCGTGGTATTCACCTTGAACTCAGCCGAATTGCAACGGCAATACAATGACACGATCACAGACTACCTCAAATCAAAAGACAGCTATAGCATCGCGAAGGCTAAATTCACCGGCACAAACGATTTATGGGCCGCGGGTTTAATCTCAAAAAACAATTACCTAAGCGAAAAATCCAACCTAAACACAGCCCGCGTCACCTTGATGCAAGCAACACGAAAATTGTCTGAAATGCTCGAAAAAATGGGGGGCAGCGACGATGACAGCCTCTCAAACTTGAGCTTTGAAGAATTTGACAAGGTGCGATTAGCGCTCACCAGTCAACATAATTTAATTCACTTACAAGCACCTCACGCAGGAGTATTGCTTTACCCGCCTAAAACAACGGACGGTACTGCAGGTCGCATGACAATTGGCTCTGCCATTAAAGCGGGCGAAGTACTCGCTTTAATTGGGGACCTCAGTGGTGTAAGCGTAGACATTGATGTGCCAGAAGTGGACATTGCCCATATCAAAGTGGGCATGCCGGCCACCATACACGGCGTGGCTTTTGGCCAAGAAACACTGCATGGCGCGTTAGTGGCCATTAATGCGCAAGCCTCCAGTAGCGGTAGCGGTGCCCTGCCCTCGTTTACCGCCATCATTGAAGTCAAGTCTTTAACACCAGCACAACAACTATTACTAAAAGTCGGCATGAGTGCCGCGGTTGAGCTGGCCGTGGATAGCACTGATAAACTACTGGTGCCCATTACCGCCATTCAGCAAGGGCTGGGCAAAAGCATGGTTCAACGACGCGACACAAAAGGGACCATTCGTCTCCACCCTGTGGTGACGGGACCCGCACAAGGCGATGAGGTGGTGATTGAGTCTGGACTAAAGGCCGGTGAGGTCATTTTATGCCCCTGATCTCGCTGGAAAACATTGTAAAAAAATATCAAATTGACAGCTTGGAAAGCACCATATTAAAAGGCGTGTCACTGACCATTAATGAAGGTGACATGGTCGCCATTGTTGGCGCATCAGGATCTGGAAAATCGACGCTGATGAACATCATTGGCCTCTTGGATAAACCCTGCCAAGGGCACTATTATCTGCAAGGTGAGAATGTGGCTCACTTGTGCGATGATGAACAAGCCACGGCGCGAAATCAGTGCATGGGGTTCGTGTTTCAACAATTTAATTTACTCCCCCGCCTAACGGCCTTGCAAAATGTCGCGCTCCCCTTAACGTATCGAAGCAATATTTCGCCCAATCAAATCAAAGAGCAAGTGCTCGATGCGTTGGAGTGTGTTGGCATGCGTGCTTTTGCTCGTCATCGCCCAACCCAATTATCAGGCGGTCAGCAACAGCGCGTTGCCATCGCGCGTGCACTGGTGGGTGAGCCACGGGTCATTTTGGCTGATGAGCCCACCGGCGCACTGGATTCGGCCACCGGCAAAGAGATCATGGACTTGTTTCACGCATTAAACCGTGAAGGACGCACCCTTATTATTGTCACGCATGATGAGCACGTTGCCGCACAATGCACACGACGTATCATGCTGGCCGACGGCCAGATCGTCACGGCATCCCATCCATGAGACTAGCGGGCCATATTCAACAAGCACGGCTGAATCTGATGGCCTCAAAACTGCGCTCATTCCTTGCAGTATTAGGCATATTGGTGGGGACTGCCGCCGTGGTCGCATTGATCAACTGCGGCCAATTGGCGACCGAAAAAGCATTGGCGCAATTCAAAGCGTTGGGCACGGATTTACTCGCCGTATCGGTGTTTCAACGAAACACGGATGGCATGCTTGGTGGGAAAAGTGAGATTTCAATTCGCGCATGGCGTAGGCTGCCGATGATGCTCCCGGAAATAGAACAGCTGGCACCTTACAGTACCGCCTATCAACCCATGAACTTTCAAGGAAAAAGCCTCACGGGTGTGGTGATTGGGGCCGATGAAGCCTTGGCCCGCATCTTGCACATGGAGATGGCCTCAGGACGATTTGTTTCATCCGTTGAATCGTTTGAGCATGTCTGCGTGATTGGAGACCGCATAGCCCAACAACTAAAGCGGGTAAGCCTTGACCCACCCATAGGCAAGCAATTACGCATGGGCCAATCGTTGTGTACCATCATTGGGGTCATCAAGCCATGGAAAGAAAATGGTTTTTTTAATGAAGACGTCAATCAAGCCGTCATCACCCCGATTGCAGGCATGGCCTTGATTAACAAAGACGCCAAAATCAACAATGCGGTTATCTTGTTAAAACCCAATAGCCCGATTGACCCAGTGATTGAGCAACTCACGGAACGGATTCGACTGCTGGAACCAAAGCTCAATTTATTCGTACGCAGTGCAAAGCAAATCATTGCCAGCATGGAAAGCCAAGGGCGCATTTTCACGCTGTTGCTTGGCGTGATTGGCAGTATTTCACTTTTAGTGGGCGGTATTGGCATCATGAATGTGATGCTGGTATCCGTGAGCGAGCGTAAAAAAGAAATCGGTATTCGTAAAGCGGTGGGGGCTAAAAGCCGTGATATTCAAACGCTATTTTTAGTGGAATCCGTGATGCTATCGCTATCTGGTGGCCTCCTGGGCGTAATTGTAGGATCTATCCTCACCTGGATCATTGCCTATTTCAGCGATTGGCCTTTTACGCTCTACGTGCTGCCAGCCCTTGCAGGCTTTGCGGTTTCCGTGACAACGGGCGTCTTTTTTGGGTTTTATCCCGCACTCCGCGCCGCACGATTGGAGCCCATGGCATCGTTACGTAATGAATAAATGGGCTCATAATATATCCCACAGTTGCTTATGCAATACGCCCTGAACATTACCCAGATTGAATTCATCTAAACTGACAACCCATTTTGGATAATTATCTTGAATTAAAAGTAGCGAGCCAAATTCACGCTCAATTACTTTTTCATCTGCTAACAAATAAGCCACCTGAACATATAACCGTTCATCTGCACGCTCTGCTATAAAATCCACTTCTTTGTCATTGTATCGGCCAACATAAACGCGATAACCTTGACGTAATAAGGATAAATACACGGCATTTTCAAGCAACCGACTAATTTTTGTTTCAAATTTAGAGTGATAAAATTTTTTAAATGCTAAATCATTCAGATAATATTTACGCTCACCCATTAAAATTTGCTTCCCACGTAAATCATAGCGCTGGCATTCATGTAAAAAGAATGCGTTTTTACAAAAATCCAAATAATTACCAACGGTTTCCGCATTGGACTTGTATTTATTCTGCGACAACGTCTTAACAATCGATGAAATAGACAACAGACTACCAACAGAATCAATTGCGAAATCGATCAACTTTTCAAGCAAGTATGTATCTCGAATGCGATTGCGTTGAACAATATCGCGTAACACGATCGAATCCAGCAAGCTTTGAACATAATTTTGCTTGGCTTCCAGTTGTTCCAATTGATAAAGCTCAGGCAACCCTCCTTCATCGATGTAATGTAAAACACTCTCTTTAGAACGCTGCAAACCAAAGGCTTGTAAATACTCTTCATAACTAAACGGGTAAACCATTAACGAAAGATACCGACCACTGATGTACGTCGCTAATTCGCTGGATAGCAAATTGGCATTAGAACCGGTAATGAATAGTTCAATGGCCAATCTATAATCTTGCGAAAGTGAATTAAGCGCTTTTTCCCAACCCAAAATGTCTTGCACCTCATCAATAAAAAAATAAATTTTACCCTGAGGCTTCATTGTTTCACGATAGAGCTGGAACGACTCCATCAATGTTTTTGCATCACAAATAAAATTAAAATCATGTAATTCTTTATTAATATATAAAATATTTCGTGGCGGCACATGCATTGCATGAATAAGATGGTGAATCATCATTCGCATCAAACGACTTTTTCCTGAGCGACGCTGCCCAAGAATCACCTTGATCAACGCATTACCTGTATAATTTTCAAGCATCTTTAAATAAGTTGAACGAACATATCCGAACTCAATTGGCTGGTCACTCCAAAAATTATATTCTTCAAGTATAGTTATAATCCCATGTTTATTCGGCATGATTGTCTCTTATAATCGATATATATAGACATATAATAGAATATTCCAAGTATGATTGGAAGTTTGCTATAAAAACGACAAATTGATCCAGCAGCCTAATCCACGTCCAACGCAAGATGCTTTTGCATTGCTACGAACATATATTTTAAGTACACCTTAAATATTTTTTAAATGAAAGAGCACTGACACAACATCCGGCATCACGCCATGCCAAATGGAAAATGCTTCAGCAGCTTGCTCAACCAGCATGCCGAGTCCATCAATACCCACACCACCCTGCGCGCGTGCCCAGGCCACAAAGGGCGTGCTTCCCTGTTGTTGATAACCTAAATCATAACAAACGGTAGTGGGCACGATGAGCCTCGGCGGCAATGCCATCGGGCTGACTGAGGTAGCATTTAAGATTAAATCAAAAGGCTTGCGTAAATCAGCCATATCACAATAGGTTAATACAGACGGCTCAGCAAACGCTTGGCACAACGCACGTGCTGTTTCATACGTTCGATTGGCAACAGTCAGCGATTCAAGCCCTGCGTCCAGCAATGGTGCCAATATGCCCCTAGCAGCACCCCCGGCGCCTAACAACAAAATGCGCTTGCCTGCCAAATCAATATACCGCGCCAAATCACGCAACAGCCCAACGCCATCGGTGTTGTCTGCCTGTAACCGACCGGCTTCATTTCGCCATAACGTATTGGCCGCTCCTGCGGTGACACAACGCGCCGTTTTATCCTGACCAAGCTGAAAGGCGCGTTGTTTGAAAGGTTGCGTAATATTAAGCCCCCTCCCCCCTTCATGAAAAAACCGCACAACCTGCCGCTCAAAATCGGGCAAATCAATTTTCATTTTTTCATACGTCAATACACAGCCCGTTTGCTCGGCAAACAATCGATGAACTGTAGGCGATAAACTGTGGGCGATGGGGTTCCCCATCACCGCAAAACGTGAAGGCATGTCCATTACGCCACGATGCTCTTTTCAACCACTTCACGCAGATCGCGAGACAAATCCGCTGCTGCCAAGCGGGCCAGCTGCTGCTTCATGCTCGCTTGACGTACCGCGTCCAATCGCTGCCAACGCGTGAAAGGTGTTGCGAGGCGGGCTGCGATTTGTGGGTTTATTTTGTCAAGCTTCAGCAACATGTCGGTCAAAAAGGCATAACCACGGCCATCGAGGGCATGAAAATAACGCGGGTTGGCCTGAGTAAAGGCCCCCATCACTGCACGGACTTTATTTGGGTTTTTAAGATTGAAGGCAGGATGCAGCAACAACGCTTGCACGCGCTCAAGCGCGTCAGGCACATCCGCACTCGCTTGCAATGCAAACCATTTATCCATTACCAATTCATCATCATGCCATTGCTGGTAAAACGCATCAATAGCGCGTTCACGTGCCACGGCATCCGAACTGTTCACCAATAAAGACAAGCTGGCAATTTGATCGGTCATGGTGCGTGCGTTGGCAAATTGTGCCTCAGAACGAGGGACCGCCGCATCCTCATCCGCTTTCATCATCAACCACAGGCAAATATTGCGCAATTTACGCCGCCCATAGGCCTTCCCTTCCATGGCGTGATCTTCCTGTTGCAAAAGCGCGTTGTATTTAGTGTCCGCAGGTAAACACAATGCGCGGCCTAATGCTTTTCTGAAAAAATCACGAGCCGCCTCGACACGGTCCACATCGACTTCAGTCAACATAGCGGCAACATCCTCAAACCCTGGTGGCGTTAATAACTCAGCGCGCAAAGCCGGGTCTAATCGCTCGTCATCCAACACATGCTGATACGCATCCAATAAGGCCTGAGAAATGGTCCATTCTTCACGCGGCGCGTGGTAGCAAGCGGTTAAGCACGCCAACGCCAAACGCTGAGCGGCATCCCATTTCGCAAAACCATTGGTTTCAAACCGCAACAGGGCCAACAACTCATCCTGACTCGCCGTGGTCATCAGCACAATGGGGGCGGAAAAATCACGTAACAACGACACGATGGGCTCTGCACTCAAACCGTCCACATGAAAGGTTTGGCTGGCTTCACGTAATTCCAGTACAGGCGTTTGAATGGGTAACTCGGAACCATTGGCATCAAACAAGGCCATTCGAATCGGAATATGAAATGGCGCTTTGACCTCGCCATCCGGCGTGACGGGGCAAGATTGCGACAGCGTGATGCTCAAATGCCCATCATTGTATTCAGTTGCAACCTGTACAACCGGCGTGCCGGCCTGGCTATACCAACGCTTAAACTGGTTGAAATCAACGCCATTGGCGTCTTCCATCGCAGCTACGAAATCATCAATGGTAACGGCCTGCCCATCATGGCGCTCAAAATACAAGTTCATTCCACGGCGAAAGCCTGCTTCGCTCAACAGCGTTTGCTGCATGCGGATCACTTCCGCACCTTTGTTATATACCGTTGCCGTATAGAAATTATTAATTTCCTGATACGACTCAGGCCGCACGGGATGCGCCATGCGGCCGGCATCTTCTGGAAATTGGGTGGAGCGTAACGCTTTTACATCTAAAATGCGATTCACATCGCGTGAGTTCATGTCGCGTGAAAATTCTTGGTCGCGAAAAACCGTTAAGCCTTCTTTCAAACTCAACTGAAACCAATCACGGCATGTGATGCGATTGCCGGTCCAATTGTGGAAATATTCATGTGCGACCACGCTTTCAATGCCGGCATAATCTTGATCCGTTGCTGTATCGGGGCGCGCTAAAATGTATTTGGAATTGAAAATATTCAAGCCTTTGTTTTCCATGGCGCCCATATTAAAATCGCTTACCGCCACGATCATAAAAATACTTAAATCGTATTCTCGCCCATATTGCTCTTCGTCCCAGCGCATGGCGCGTTTTAATGATTCCATTGCGTGACCGCATTTGTCTTCGTTGCCGGGTTCAACATAAATACGCAGTTCAACGGAAAGACCTGAACACGTGGTGAAATAGTCTGTCACGCAAGACAGGCGACCTGCCACGAGTGCGAATAAATAAGACGGTTTTTTAAACGGATCATGCCAAACAGCCCAATGCCGCCCGTTAACCGCGTCGCCCGAATCCATTAAATTGCCGTTTGATAACAAGACCGGATACTGTGATTTATCCGCACTAATGCGCGTGGTGTACATTGCCAAGACATCCGATCGGTCGGGGAAATACGTCATGCGCCGAAAACCTTGCGCTTCACATTGTGTACAAAACAGGTGATTTGAACGGTAAAGACCCGATAATTTCGTATTATCCTGCGGACGAATGCGCGTCACAATGGTCAAGGTAAACGCGTCTGGACACGCCGTCACAACCAAATCATCTCCCTGCAAGCGATAAGCCGACGCGGCTAACGGCACGCCATTGAGTGCAATACTCATCCGTTCTAATTCATCCCCAAATAGATACAGCTCGCCTGGATGCTGTCGCTGAACGTCCATGTGATTTGTAACCAAAGCATGATCATCATATAGATCAAAGTCCAGGCTCACTGTGGTGACGGCAAAGGTGGGCGGTTGATAATCTTTTAAATAAATGGTGGTGTCTGACACGATTTTAGCTCCTGTTCATGTGCGTTTTTTCGTTCTATACTGGCATAAAAGGGAAGTGTCGCGCGAATCGACGCGATTTGCAAAAACAAAAGGGGATGTCATGAGCACAGAATCGTTTTTAACCGGCTACACACGCCGATTTGTAGACAATCAAGAAGAAGAGATGAGCTTGAATGACTACTTGGAGCTCTGCCGAACCGATCCAACCGCCTACGCAAACCCCGCTCAACGGCTCTTAATGGCCATCGGCGAACCAGAGTCCGTGGATACGCGCCACGATCCGATTCTGTCCCGTGTTTTTTCAAATAAAATCATTCACCGCTATGCGGTCTTCAAAGAATTTTATGGCATGGAAGAGCCCATTGAACAAATCGTTGGTTTTTTAAAACACGCAGCCCAAGGGCTCGAAGAAACCAAACAAGTGCTTTATTTATTGGGTCCTGTAGGCGGCGGTAAATCATCGCTCGCAGAAAAGCTCAAAGATTTAATGCAGCATGCCCCTATCTATGCCATCAAAGGCTCGCCTGTGCATGATTCACCGCTGTCGTTATTTGACCCACAAGAAGATGCGGGCATATTGCTCGAAAGCTTTGGCATTCCGGCCCGTTGTTTGCGGTACATCATGTCGCCTTGGGCCGTCAAACGATTGCAAGAATTCAATGGGGACATCAATCAATTTCGCGTGATAAAGGTCAAACCATCCCGCATGAAACAAATCGCCATTGCAAAAACCGAACCGGGCGATGACAACAATCAAGATATTTCATCATTGGTCGGAAAAGTGGATATTCGAAAATTAGAATCATTCTCTCAAGATGATCCGGATGCTTATAGTTATTCAGGTGGATTGTGTCGCGCGAATCGCGGGATTCTTGAGTTTGTGGAGATGTTCAAAGCGCCCATCAAGGTCCTTCATCCGTTGCTCACCGCAACGCAAGAAGGCAATTACAATGCGACCGAAGGGCTTTCATCTATTCCTTTTGAAGGCATCATCCTGGCCCACTCCAATGAGTCCGAATGGCAAGCTTTCCGAAATAACAAAAACAATGAAGCCTTTATTGACCGCATCAACATTGTCAAAGTGCCATATTGTTTACGCGTATCTGAAGAATTAAAAATTTATCAGAAATTGATTGAGCACAGCTCACTCGTCGATGCGCACTGTGCACCCGGCACGCTGGACATGCTGGCCCAATTTTCCGTGTTAACACGCCTCAAAGAGCCACAAAATTCAAGTCTGTACTCTAAATTAAGGGTTTATAACGGGGAAAGCCTAAAAGATACCGACCCGAAAGCCAAGTCCTATCAAGAATACCGTGACTTTGCCGGTGTAGATGAAGGGATGAACGGGATTTCCACTCGGTTTGCTTTT